>DAIQNP010000051.1:0-12274 GCA_036788335.1 Erythrobacter sp. | reverse complement strand
CGGGCGCAGGTCTTCCATCTTTTCGCCCACCCCGATGGCGTGGATCGGCAGGCCGTATTGCTCGGCGGCGGCGACCAGCACGCCGCCGCGCGCGGTGCCGTCAAGCTTGGTCATGATCAGGCCGGTGACGCCAGCCACCTCCTTGAACACGTCGATCTGCGACAGGGCGTTCTGACCGTTGGTGGCATCGAGCACCAGCACCACATCGTGCGGCGCTTCGGGATTGATGCGGCCCAGCACCCGGCGGATTTTTGCCAGCTCCTCCATCAGCTCCTTCTTGTTCTGCAAGCGGCCGGCGGTATCGACGATCAGCGCGTCGATCCCGGTGTCGGTCGCCTGTTTGACCGCATCGAACACGATCGCCGCCGGATCGCCGCCTTCGGGGCCGCGCACCAGCCCAACCCCGGCCCGTTCGGCCCAGGTCGCCAGCTGGCCGATCGCGGCGGCGCGGAAGGTGTCGCCCGCCGCCAGCAGCACGCCGTAATCGTCCTCGGTGAACAGGTGCGCCAGCTTGGCGATGGTGGTGGTCTTGCCGCTGCCATTGACGCCGATCACCAGGATCACCTGCGGGCGCGGGAAGGCGGTGATGTCGAGCGGCTTGGCGACGGGGCGCAGGATTGCGGCGATCTCCTCGGCCACCGCTTCCTTCAATTCGCGGGTGGTGATCTCCAGCCCGAAGCGCTTTTCGGCCAGCCGCGCGCGGATGCGCCCCGCTGCCGCCGGGCCAAGGTCGGACATGATCAGCGCGTCCTCGACATCATCGAGCGCGGCATTGTCGAGCTTTGCTCCGCCGCCGATCACCGGCAGGCTGGCCGCGAGCTTCTCCGATGTCTTGGCAAAGCCGCCCAGCAGGCGCTGGCTCCAGCTGGTCTCGGTCATGCGAGCAGGCCCTCCGTGACGCTGCGGATGGTAACATCGACGATCGCGCCCGGCGTGGTTCCGGCGGGCAGCGCGACGCGGGCGTAGTTCGGGGCATAGCCGGTGCCGTCGCGCTCGGCGAGGACGGTAAGGGTCTGGCCCACAAGGCCATCGAGCCACACCGCGCGGCGATCGGCGGCGCGGGCGCGCAAGTCGGCGGCGCGGGCTTTCACCACCTCGCGGGCCAGCTGCGGCATGCGTGCGGCGGGCGTTCCGGGGCGGGGCGAGTACGGGAAGACGTGGGCGTGGACGATGCCCAATTCGTCGATGATGGCGAGGCTTTCGGCATGGTGCGCGTCGGTTTCGGTCGGGAAGCCGGCGATCAGATCCGCCCCCACCGCGATGTCGGGGCGCAGCGCCTTCAACCGCGCGACGAGGTCCACCGCATCGGCGCGGCTGTGGCGGCGCTTCATGCGCTTCAGGATCAGATCGGCCCCGTGCTGGAGCGAAAGGTGAAGGTGCGGCATGACGCGCGGATCATGGGCGATCAGGTCGAACAGTCTGGCGTCGATCTCGATCCCGTCGAGCGACGACAGGCGTAGGCGAACTTGTTGATCAAGTTCATTCAGGATCGCGCTAACCAGATCACCAAGACGGGGTGATTTGGGAAGATCCTGTCCCCAGCTGGTAAGATCGACACCAGTGAGGACAATTTCCTTTGCCCCCGCCGCACAATGAATTCCTACCTCCTGTAGGACTTCGTTGACCGGCAACGAGCGGCTCGGTCCGCGGCCCTGGGGGATCACGCAGAAGGTGCAGGCGTGGTCGCAGCCGTTCTGCACCGCGATGAAGGCACGGGTATATTCGCCCCTTGTGCGTTCCCGCGTCGGCGGGAACCTCAGGCCATCTTGCACGATGTCCCCGCCTGCGCGGGGATTCACATTGTAGCTGCGCGGATCGAGCTTCGCGCCATTCGCCACCAGCCCGTCGACCTCGTCCATCGCGCCGATTTCCGCACGGTCGATCTCGGCCGCGCAGCCGGTGACGATCAGCCGCGCTTCCGGATGATCGCGCCGCGCGCGGCGGATCGCCTTGCGGGTTTGCGCCAGTGCTTCGCCCGTCACCGCGCAGGAATTGACCACCACCAGATCGCTTGTCCCCGCCAGCATCGCGCGCATCCGTTCGCTTTCGGCGATGTTCATGCGGCAGCCGAGGCTGATGATGTGCGGCGCGGTCACGCCCCTGTCCCGTCGGCAAAATGGTCCCATTCGAACGTGCCGCGAAAGCTCTCGCCCGCCGGACCGCTCATCATCATCGAACCACCCGGCTGCCAGGCAATCGTCAGGTCACCGCCCGGAAGGCTGACCCGTACCGGGCTTTGCACCAGCCCGCGCCGGATCGCCGCCACGGCGGTCGCGCAGGCCCCGGTGCCGCAGGCCCGCGTCAGCCCTGCGCCGCGTTCCCACACCCGCAGTCGCAGGTGATCCGGCCCGGCAAGGCTCGCGACATTGACGTTGATCCGCGCAGGAAACAGCGGGTCATGCTCGATCACCGGGCCGATGCTGTCCAGCGCCACGGCATCGGCATCATCGACGAAAAAGACGACATGCGGATTGCCGACATTGACGGCCAGCGGCTGTTCCAGCGCCCCGTCAGCCAGCGGCCAGCCGACCGGCATGGCAGCGGTGTCCATCGGATAGGCGAGCGGGATCGCATCCCAGTCGAACCGCGGCGCGCCCATGTCGACCCGCGCCGCGCCGTCCAGCGGTTCAAGCGTGATCGGACCGCCGCCGGTGTCGATGGTGACGGGCTCGCCGTGCAGCAGCGCCACGGCGCGCGCGGCATTGCCGCAGGCTTCGACCTCGGTACCGTCGGCATTGAAGATCCGCATGGCAAAGGCGTGGGCCGCGCTCGGTTCGAGCAGCACCAGCTGGTCGCAGCCCACCCCGGTGCGGCGGTCGGCCAGCGCCCGCGCCGCCTGCGGCGTCATCGCCGGCAGCGGCGCTTGCCGGGCATCGAGCACGACGAAATCATTGCCGAGCCCGTGCATCTTGATGAAGGGAATGCGCATCACTGGGCGTGCATCTATGCACCCCGTCGCCCCGCGTCCAGTCCCGCCGCGCCGGAGGCCGGGCGGGGGGATGCGGCACGGCTCCGCCGATCAGGAACGGGCGATACGGTAGAGGCCCTGTGCCTGCTGCGCGTCCTGCGTAGCCGGAGCGACAGGCAGCGTCGTGGCATCGCGGGCAGTGGTCAGCAGGCCTGCGGCCATCAGCCGGGTGCGGACCTGTTCGGCGGTTTCGGGCTGGCCATAGAGGAAGCCTTGCGCCTTCAGGTGTCCCATCGATTTCAGCGCTTCGAGAATTTCCTCGTCGTCGACCCCTTCGGCGGTGATCGGCAGGTCGAGCCCGCGGCCGAGCGAGATGATCGCCTCGACAATCCGGCTGCGGCCTTCGGGTGCGCGCAGTTCGGAAATGAAGCTGCGGTCGATCTTGATCCGGTCGAACGGCAGGGTGCGCAGTTGTTCAAGGCTGGAATAGCCCGTGCCGAAATCATCGAGGCTGACCTGTACGCCCTGATTGCGCAGGGAGGTGATCATCGAGCGTACCAGCCCGACATTGTCGTGCAGGCAGCTTTCGGTGATTTCGATCTCCAGCCGCTGGGGCGGGAAATTGGCGGCGACCAGACGCTTCAGCAGCTTCTGGGCGAACCACGGATCGCGCAATTGCACCGGCGAGATGTTGATCGACAGCGTCAGGCTGTCGTCCCATTCGCGCGCGTCCTGAAAGGCTGCGTCCATCAGGCTTTCGGAAAGATCGGTGATCAACCCGATGTCCTCGGCAATCGGGATGAAGATTTCGGGGCTGACCATGCCCAGTTGCGGCGAACGCCAGCGAGCCAGCATTTCGAAGCCCACCAGCCGGCCCGATTCCAGATCGATCTGCTGTTCGTAATAGGGCAGGAATTCGCCCAGCGCGACGCCCCGGCGAATGCCGAGTTCAAGCTGGTTGCGATGGCGCAGTTCGCTTTCCATCGCCGGTTCGAACCAGAAATAGCGGTTCTTGCCGTCCTTCTTGGCGGAATAGAGCGCCATGTCCGCGCGGTGCATCAGCGCGGCGGTGTCGACCACCTTGCCGATCATGCCGTCAGCTTCGTGATCGGCGGCCAATCCGATCGACATGGTGATCTCGATCGTCATCTCGCCCAGTTCGAAGGGGCTTGCCACGTGTTCGAACAGGCGAATCACCAGATCGTCGATCCGGTCGTCCTGTCCGGCGGGGTAGGGGGCGGCAAAGGCGAACTCGTCGCCGCCGAAGCGCGCCAACCGGGCTTCGCGCGGCAACACCTTTCCCAGCCGCTGGGTCAGTTCGACCAGTACCGCATCGCCGACCGAATGGCCGTGCATATCGTTGATCTGCTTGAAATTGTCGATGTCGACCATCGCATAGACCACCGCTTCGCCGCGGCTGGCCGCTGTGCTGCGCAAGGTTTCGCTGGCGGTCTGCATCGCGCGGCGGTTGAGGCATCCGGTCAGCGGATCGGTTTCCGACAGCATCCGGGCGTGCTCCTCGGCGCGCTTGCGCTCGGCGATCTCGCGGATCAGTTCGGTGTATCGCCGCCAGCCGAAGATGATCAGCGCGACATTCAGCAGCAGCGCATTGACCAGCAGCAGATCGGGGGTGGCACCATTGCCCAGCAGCGCCGCGATGGCTTTGGGCAGAACGGTGCCGCCGGTCGCCACCAGCATGATGATCGCTGCGACAGCAACGCCCAGCGCGACGATGTCGCGCTCGGCATTTCCCAGCGAACTGCGTGATCCTTTTTCAGTCAAGGTTCTGCCCCATCAACGCCTTGGACCGTCACAAAGACGGACCCAATCGGTCATGACATCGCAGGATAGGCTGAAGAACGCGTTAATTTTGCGGCAATCGTCCGGCCGTGCGGGGCGGCGCGGCGGCGCGGCAACGGGGCTTGGCGAAAGTGGGCCGGGCGGGCTATCGCGGGCGTCCTGACCGCATGGGAGCACGCCGCAAATGGCCTATTGGCTGATGAAATCCGAACCGTTCAAATACAGCTGGGACGATCTGGTCGCCGAGGGCGAGGGGACGTGGGACGGGGTGCGCAATTATCAGGCGCGCAACAACCTGGCGGCGATGCAAGTGGGCGACGAGGCGTTCTTCTACCACTCGCGCGAGGGGCTGGAGATCGTCGGCATCTGTACCGTCAGCGTTGCCGGGATCACCGATCCGACCGACGAGAGCGGCAAGTGGGCGGCGGTCAAGATCAAGCCCAAGGCCAAGCTGGCGCGGCCGGTCACGCTGGTGGAAATCAAGGCCGATCCGCGGCTGGCCGATATGCAACTGCTTCGCCAGTCGCGCCTGTCGGTCTGCGGGGTGACGGCGGAGGAATGGCGCATGATTTGCGCGCTGGGGGAAGGATAAAGCGGCGGGCGAGGTGTCCTGTCGCGGACACTGCACCACTGGCCCCGGCAGGCGGAACGATTGGCCCTGCCACCCATTGATCCCTTGAAAGGCCAATAATTGCATTGGCTTGAGACACACAAGGAGTCAGACCTATGGGCGAGATGACCGACAAGATCAAAGGCAGCGTCAAGGAAACAATCGGCGAGGCCAAGCAGAAGTCCAACGATCCGGAAACCCGTGCAGACGGGACCGCGCAGAAGATCGACGGCAAGATTGACAAGGCCAAGGGCAGTGTCAAGGGCGCGATGGGCGACCGGATCTGACTGTCTGACAGTTGGAATTGAAAAAAAGGCCGCTCCCCAACCGGGGGGCGGCCTTTTGCTGTGGGGGTTCAGGCCGTCTGGTCGGCGCGGGCGCGCAGGGCGCTGAGCGTTGCGCCGCTGGCGGCGATCTGTTCGATATCGGTCTTGCAGTGGATCACCCGCAAGCCGATCCGCTGCTGCGCCTCGGCCAGCGCATCGATGAACTGCTGCGTGGTCTCGGCCCGCGCGCTCCATGCACCATAGGCTGCGGCGAGCGCGGCGAAATCGGGGTTGGCGAGCGCGGTGGCGGAAACCCGGCCGGGGTATTCGCGCTCCTGATGCATCCGGATCGTGCCGTAGGCACCGTTGTCGACGATCACCACGATCAGGTTTGCGCCGTGCTGCATCGCTGTGGCGAGCTCCTGCCCGTTCATCAGGAAGTCCCCGTCGCCCGCGACCGCCACCACGGTGCGCTCGGGAAAGCGCAGCGCGGCGGCGACGGCGGCGGGGATGCCGTACCCCATCGCGCCGCAGGTCGGGGCAAGCTGGCCGGGGTAGGCGCTGTAGCGCCAGTAGCGATGCCACCACCCGGCAAAATTGCCCGCGCCATTGGCGATGATCGTGTCTGCGGGCAGGTTCTCGCGCATGGCGGCGACGCAGGCCGCCAGATCGAGCGCGGCGTCCGAAGGCTGCGGCGTGGACCAGTCGCGCCATTCGCGGTGGGCCTGGGGTCCGGCATCGAAGGCGATGATGCTCGCATCCTCCCACAGGGCAGCACATTCGGCGAATTCGTCCATCGCGCAGCACAGCGCGAGATCGGTGCGGTAGACGCGGCCCAGCTCCTCCGGGTCGGGGTGGACGTGGATCAGCAGTTGACCGGGATGTTCGAGGGTGGGGAGGGTGTAGCCATCGGTGGTCGCCTCCCCCAGCCGCGCGCCGACCGCAAGGATCAGGTCGGCATTGCGGACCCGCTCGACCAGCCTGGGGTTGGGGCCATAGCCGAGGTTCCCGGCATAGACCGGGCTTTCGGGCGCAAGCGCGTCCTGGCGGCGAAAGGCGGTGGCGACGGGGATGCCGATCCGCTCGGCAAACATGCGGAAATAGCCGCGCGCCTTGGCGTTCCATCCCGCGCCGCCGATGATCGCCACCGGGCTGGCGGCGTCGGCGACCAGATCGAACAGCGCCTGCATCGCATCCGGGCACACCGCCTGCGCCGGGCGGACGGCGAAGGGGCGCGGGGCAAGGCTGGCCGGCACGCGCTCGGCCAGCATGTCCTCGGGCAGGGCGAGCACGACCGGGCCGGGCCGTCCGCTGATCGCGGTGGCATAGGCGCGCGCGATATATTCAGGGATTCGCGCCGGATCATCGATGCGCGCGGCCCATTTGCAGATCGGCGCGAAGAAGGCGGTAAAATCGACCTCCTGAAACCCCTCGCGCCCCTGCATCCCGCGCGCCACGTCGCCCACGAACAGGATCATCGGCTGCGAATCCTGATGCGCGACGTGGACCCCGATGCTGGCATTGGTCGCCCCCGGACCGCGGGTGACGAAGGCGACGCCGGGGCGCCCGGAACCGGCGGCGTTCATGGCTCCGTCGGCGCAGGCCATGAACGCCGCGCCGCCTTCCTGGCGGCAGGTCACCACGTCGATCCCCGGCACTTCGGGCAGCGCATCGAGCACTGCGAGGAAGCTTTCGCCCGGCACGGTAAAGATCCGGTCGCAGCCCTGCTCGGCAAGGCAATCGACCAGCAGGCGGGCGGCGGTGCGGCGGGTTTCGTTCACGGGCAGGTTCCTCTGTCTGCTGGACCGACCGCTTAGCCGCCCGCGTGGCTCCGCGCAAACCGACCGCCGCCGGCCGGTCGCGGGCCGACCACAGTTCGGCCATGCGTCACCTGTCCCGGCTTGCGACAGCTTCGCTGGCGCGCTTACCAAAAGGTTAAGAAAGTCTTAAACCCTCCACCAAGAGTCGAAGGGAGAGTCATCCGATGCGCCGCAACCTGGTCCTTACCGATGAAAGCGCCCGCCATCCGTTCCGGGCCAACCTGCCGCCCAGCGTGAAGCGCGACCTGATCCCGATTCCCGCCGAGGCCCTGTGGCGGCTGACGATGGAAGACGCGCGCGGCTTTGCCAGCACTTATCTTGCCGCAACCGCTGCGATCCTCGTCTTCATCATCTAGGTCGGCTCGGGCGGACGCAGCGCCTCGGTCGCGTGCAGCTTGCGCGCGAGGCTGGCCGAAAACAGGCACAGCACCAGGCTCAGCAGCAATTGCTCCTGCAAGGGGATGCCCAGGAACCCGAGCGCGCCCGCCACCCCTGCGCCGATCACCATGAACACCGATGACACGAAATTGTTCGCCGCCACCGAGCGCGAGGCTTCGGACTTTTCCACCCGCGTGGTCAGGAAGGCATAAAGCGGCACCACGAACATCCCGCCCGCCACCGCGATCAGCAGCAGATTGGCGGTCAGCACCAGCGCCAGCGGCTGGGCGAGGAATTCCCACACCGTGAACAGATCGCCTGCCGGGGTCAGGTTCCACATCCGGCACAGCAGGTAGAAGGTGATCAGCAAACCACCGAGCACCAGCACCGAAGGCGCCGAATAGCGCGCCGAGATATCGCCCTTCAGCAGCGTGTTGATCGACACCGAACCGATCGCGATCCCGGCCGAAAAGGCCACCAGCATGACCGCGGCCACCTGCTTGTCGGCCAGCAGCACGTTCTTGGCGAGCGGGATGAATTGCACCGACAAGATCGCGGCAATCGCCCAGAAGAAACTGATTGCCAGCACCGCATAGCGCAGTTCGGGATTGCGCATCGAAAAGCCGATGAGCGAGCGCGATGCGCGGATCGGGTTCCAGTCGACCATGACATCGGTGGTTTCGGGCGGAGCGGGGGGGACATATCGGCAGACGGCATAACCGACCAGCGCGATGACGATCACCGCGACCGTGCTGGCCATGATCGGCATCGCTCCGCCCAGCATCATGCCCACAAGGATCGCCACATAGGTGCCCGCCTCGACCAGCCCGGTTCCGGCCAGCACTTCGTTCTTTTGCAGGTGCTGCGGCAGGATCGCGTATTTGATCGGGCCGAAAAAGGTCGAATGCACGCCCATCGCGAACAGCGCGACGAACATCAGCGGAATGGCGAGGCTTTCCACCGAAAGCCCGCGCGCCGCCAGCACCAGCCCGGTCGCGCCGACCGACATGATCGCGATTTCGGCCAGCTTGATCCAGCGGATGATCCTGGTCTTGTCGCGCATGTCGGCCAATTGTCCGGCAGTGGCGGAAAACAGCACGAAGGGCAGCACGAACACCGCGGTGGCGATACCGGAGATGAAGGTTTCGGTCTCAGGCGAATCGTAGACCTGATAGACCACGAACAGCACCATCGCGTTCTTGTAGAGATTGTCGTTCAGCGCGTTGAGCAACTGGGTCAGGAACAGCGGCAGAAAGCGCCGCTGGCGCATGAGGTGCGTCGATGTGGTCATGCGGTGTGTTTGCCAATGCTTCCCGAACGGTTCCCGTGCGGACATAGCGCCGCGCGGAGCTTTCACAAGCCTGCCCGCCATTCGGCGCTTTGCCGGGGATGGGGCCGGGGATGGGGCCGGGGATGGGGCCGGGGATGGGACCGGGGACGGCAAGGCAAAGGGGTTTTGCAGCGGTCGATGCCGCGCTAGAGCGGTGGACGATCATGGCGAGCCTCCCCAACATCCTCACCCTGTCGCGCATCTTTGCCGTGCCGCTGCTGGCGTTTTTCCTGTGGTGGCCCGAATGGCGGGCAGGCTATCTGATCGGCTTCGTGCTGTATTGCGTGATCGCGTTCACCGATTACCTCGATGGCTATCTCGCCCGTGCGCAGGGGACGGTATCGAAGCTGGGGACCTTCCTCGATCCGATTGCCGACAAGATCATGGTCGCCGCCGTCATTCTGGTGCTGACCGCGCAGGGGTATCTGCGCGGGCCTTATGCGGGGGATGTGCATGTCATCGCCGGGCTGGTGATCCTGGTGCGCGAGATCGCGGTGTCGGGCCTGCGCGAATTTCTCGGCGGGATTCAGGTGTCGATCCCGGTGTCGCGGCTGGCCAAGTGGAAAACCACGTTCCAGCTGGTATCGCTCGGCGCGCTGATTCTCGGCGGCGCGGTGCATGGCCCGCCGTGCCAGTCGGTGGGCGAGCCGTGTTCCACGATCGCGCAAAGCTGGGTGCATCTGGTGGGGCTGGTCTCGCTGTGGACGGCGGCGGTGCTGACCTGCATCACCGGCTGGGATTACCTGCGGGTCGGGCTGAAGCATCTGGATTGAAGGGGCTGGCCGGCGCCCACGGGCAGGTCAGCGATGTTCAGCCAATCATTCCTTTACCATGATCGCGTATTGGCGCGGACATGGTTGCTGAATTCCTTCACCTGACCCGCCGGATTTCCCGTAGCGCAAGCCTGTGGCGCAGGCTGGCGGCCGCGCTGCTGATAGTGCTGGCCTGCGGCTGGGGCAGCGCAGCGCAGGCGCAAAGCTGCGGCACCGCCACCAGCCCCGGCAATGCGCCCGCCAATTGGCACAGTTACTGCTGGCTCGATCTGGCCATCTACAACGACAACGTGGCGCGATCCGCGAGCGGGCAGAACATGAGCTTCAACCTGTCCGACGGATCGGTTCTCAGCTTCAACCTGCGGGTGACCGGCGGCACCGGCACAGCCTATAATTCGGTGGCTGCGCCGTCGTGGAGCGGGTCTTCGGTCGGCAACACCTCGTTCATCGGCATTCCGGGGCGGCCGGTGCTCTATACGGCATCGGCGGGCACGCGGTTGATCACGCTGTCGAACATCAGCATCATCCCGCCATCGGGGGCGACGGCATCGGTGTTCGCCTTCGTCGTTGCCGACGGGGAATCGAGCAATAGCGGCGAATCGCTGCGGATGACCACCAATGGCGGGGCATGGCAATTGCTCGACGCGACGCCGCCGATTGCCGGAAACACCTTTCCTGCGCTGGCCGGTCTCGGCACCGCGACCGCGACCGTCACGGGCGCGAACGGCACTGTCGGCTCGCACATCCTTGGCAGCAACAGCCCGACCACCGTCACGGTGCAAACCCAGGCCGGGGGCTTGCAGGGCGTGATGTTCGCGGTCCGTTTTGCTGCGATCCGGTTGCAGAAAGCGATCGCCGGGCCGCGCATCGCCGCCTCCGACCAGTTCAGGATCGAGATGGTGAACAATGTCACAGGGGCGGTAACAAGGGCCGCGACCACTTCGGGCACCACCGGAGGGCCGTTCGGCGCGCCGCCGCTGGTGATGTCGGCGGGGGTGCCGGTGACGCTGCGCGAGACGATGGCGGGGGGAAGCTCCAGCACGCTGCCGCAATACCGCTCCGAATTGACCTGTGTGAACACCAACGGACCGACCCGCGCTTCGCTGCCCACCAATCTGGTGGCCACCAGCTTCGACATCGGCGTGCTGGAATTCGGCGAGGTGATCACCTGCACCTTCACCAACGCCGCCCACCCGCGCGTGCGGCTGCGCAAGGTGATGGGCAATCAAGGACGGCGCTTCAACGGCGACCAGTTCACGGTCCGGATCCGCGAAGGCACCACCGTTGTCGCCGAGTCGACCACCACCGGCAGCAATTCGACCGTCAATGCCGGCGACACCGGCTTCGTGCAGCTTGAGGCCGGGACCGCCTACACGCTCGACGAAATCGCCGCCGGGACCGCCAATCTCGGCAATTACACCCCTGCCATCAGTTGCAGCAACACCACCAGCGGCACCGGCACGGCGCTGCCGAATGCGGTGCCGGGGCCGATCACGCCGCAACTGGGCGATGCGATCACCTGCACCATCACCAACACCCGCCGGACAACAGCGGTGCTGGTGATCGAGAAGACCAGCGCGGTGATCTCCGATCCGGTCAACGGGACCACCAATCCCAAGGCGATCCCCGGCGCGATCGTCGAATATGTGATCCGGGTAACCAATGTCGGGCGGCGCGCGGTCGATTCCAGTTCGATCGTGATGATCGACGAGATGCCTGCGGGCATGGCCTTCCTGACCACCAGTCCGGTGACCTTCACCAACGGATCACCGGCCAGTGGGCTGAACAGCTTCAACGCGGGCACGATGGTGCGCTTTTCGTCCGGCTCGGTCGGCGGGCCGTTCACCTATACCCCGGTGGGTCCTGCCGATCCGGCGGTAAGCGCGATCCGGATCGCGCCTACGGGCACGATGGCGGCGGCGACCTCGGCCACCAGCCAGCCCAGCTTCACCATCCGCTTCCGCGCGCAGGTGCAATAGCCGCGCCCGCCGCGCCGGTCAGCCGGCGCGCAGTTCCTCGGCCAGCAGCTGGAAATCGCTCTCGCGCGGGGAGTTCTTGCGCCACACCAGCACGATCTCGCGCTTGGCGGTGGGGCTGTCGACCGGGCGGGCGACCACCTGGGTGCCGTTCAGGATCCCCGCCCGCAGCGCCATTTCGGGCAGCATGGTCAGGCCAAGATCATTGTCGACCAGTTGCACCAGCGTGTGCAGGCTGGTGCCGATCATCGCTGCGCTGGTGCGAAGCTCGCTGCGCGAACAGGCGGCCAATGCGTGATCGCGCAGGCAGTGCCCGTCCTCGAGCAGCATCAGACGCCCTTGGTCGATCATTTCCGGTGGGATCGTTGCCGGGGGATCGCGCGGGTCGTCCTTGGGAAAGGCAATGTAGAGCC
>DAIQNP010000050.1:11456-12288 GCA_036788335.1 Erythrobacter sp. | reverse complement strand
GCATTCCCGGCATGGAAGTGAACGGGATGGACGTGCTCGAAGTGCGCGCCGCCGCTGAAGTCGCCTTTGCCCATGTGCGCGAGGGCAAGGGCCCGGTGCTGATGGAATGCAACACCTACCGCTATCGCGGCCATTCGATGTCCGATCCGGCCAAGTACCGCACCCGCGAGGAAGTGCAGGACCAGCGCGATCATCACGATCCGATCGAGCGGCTGAAGAAGACCCTGATCGAAAGCGGCAAGACCGAAGACGAATTGAAGGGCATCGACAAGGAGATCCGTTCCACAGTCGCCGCAGCGGCCGATTTCGCCGAGACCTCGCCCGAACCGGGGCCGGACGAATTGTATACCGACGTTCTGGTAGGGGCATATTGAGCCATGGGTATCGAACTCAAGATGCCGGCGCTGTCGCCGACGATGGAGCAGGGTACGCTCTCCAAGTGGCTCAAGCAGGAAGGCGACCGGATCGAGCCGGGCGACATCCTGGCCGAGATCGAAACCGACAAGGCAACGATGGAATTCGAAGCCATCGACGAAGGCGTGCTCGGCAAGATCCTGATCGCTGCCGGGACCGAGGACGTGCCGGTCGGCACGGTGATCGCGATGCTGGAAGGCGACGGGGAAGAGACTGCCCCGACGCCCGCGCCTGCCCCTGCCGCTGATGCAGCACCAGCTCCGGCGCCCGCCGCGAAGGCTGAAAAGCCCGCGCCCGTCGCCGCTGTCAGCGACCCCGCCATTCCCGAAGGCACCAGCTTCACCAGCACCGCCGTCCGCGAAGCGCTGCGCGATGCGATGGCCGAGGAAATGCGCCGCGATCCGCGCGTGTTCGTGAT
>DAIQNP010000050.1:0-11446 GCA_036788335.1 Erythrobacter sp. | reverse complement strand
GTCGCCGAATATCAGGGCGCCTACAAGGTCACCCAAGGTCTGCTGGCCGAATTCGGGCCGAAGCGAGTGATCGACACCCCGATTACCGAATACGGCTTTGCCGGGATCGGCACAGGCGCTGCGATGGGGGGCCTGAGGCCCATCGTCGAATTCATGACCTTCAACTTCGCCATGCAGGCGATCGATCACATCATCAATTCGGCCGCCAAGACCAATTACATGAGCGGCGGCCAGATGCGCTGCCCGATCGTGTTCCGCGGTCCCAACGGCGCGGCCAGCCGGGTCGGCGCGCAGCACAGCCAGAACTACGGGCCGTGGTATGCCAGCGTTCCCGGCCTGATCGTGATCGCACCGTTCGACAGCGCCGATGCCAAGGGCCTGCTGAAAGCAGCGATCCGAAGCGAGGATCCGGTCGTGTTCCTCGAAAACGAGCTGATCTATGGCCGCAGCTTCGATGTTCCCGATCTGGACGACTATGTCCTGCCGATCGGCAAGGCGCGGATCATGCGCGAGGGCAGCGATGTCACCATCGTAAGCTATTCGATCGGCGTGGGCCTCGCGCTCGACGCCGCTGCAACGCTGGCGGAAGACGGGATTGAGGCCGAGGTGATCGACTTGCGCACGCTGCGTCCGCTCGATACCGAAACGGTGCTCGCCAGCCTCGCCAAGACCAACCGCCTGATCGTGGCAGAGGAAGGCTGGCCGACCTGCTCGATCGCCAGCGAGATCATTGCGCTGTGCATGGAGGAAGGCTTCGACCACCTCGATGCGCCGGTGCTGCGCGTCTGCAACGAGGACGTGCCGCTGCCCTATGCCGCCAACCTCGAAAAGCTGGCATTGATCGACGCTGCCCGGATCGTCGAGGCAGCGCGCAAGGTCTGTTACCGCTGAACTACGGCAAATCCCGCATGCAGGGGCTGACCGGATCCGTCGGTAAGCCCCTGTATGCCTTGGGGTTGCATCCGGTCAGAAAGCGTTAACCACCCGCTTTGAGATTCGATTAAGGCTCGTCGCCTAAGCTTACCCCCGGTCATCGAGTGATAGCCGTGGAGGCAGCATTGTCGAATTCGAAATCACCCGTTCCCGATTCGCGTTCCTTCTCGCAGTCCTTGCTTCGCGATGCGCGGGCGAGCGTCCTGCCGATGATGGCGGCCGCCCTGATCCCGTCGATGGCAATGATCGGCGCCGGGGTCGACTTCGGGCGGGCCTATCTGGCGAACTCCAAGCTGCAAGGCGCGGCCGACGCCGGCGCGCTGGCAGCGGTGCGCGCCAAGCAATTGTCCAGCAATACAGCAAGCCAGGCGACCGCAATCGGCCAGAGCTACATCAATGCCAACTTCCCGGTGAATTACGTCGGGGCCACGCTGCAAGCACCGACTGTCAGCGTGGTCGACGAGGATGACTTGATCCAGGCCACCGTCGAGGCGAGAGGTGTGATCAATACGACGCTTCTGCGTCTGGTCGGGATAGACACCTTGCCGGTTTTTGCGCGCTCCGTCGCGGAAGCGTCCCGGACATTGCCCAATTCGATCGAGACGCTTCTGGTGCTCGACAACACCGGGTCTATGACGGGCGCACGCATGGACTCGCTCAAGTCGGCGGCCAAGAACTTCGTCGAAACAATCTATGGAAGCGAGCAAACCCGCAAAGGCTTTGCCGTCGGTATCCTTCCGTACAACACGATGGTGAATGTCGGACACCTTGTGCGCGCGGCGGATGCCAGCGCGGTCCAGAGCCTGCCAGGCTACACCGACATGCCATTGACCAACGGATCCGGATCGCTCGACCCCTTGGCGTGGAAGGGCTGCGTCTTCGCGGACAAGACGGTCCGGACCATCAATGCCGACCGTTTCGTGCTCGATAACGGAGCATACGATCTGGGCGACAACATGCCGGGCGAAAATGGGATGCCGGTAATCGAACCGTTCGTCTATCCGCCGATCTTTGTCGATTCGTTCCAGGACGTGAACAATCGATACAGGATCCCGGCCGATCGTCAGGACAGGTTCTACAATATTCCCACCGTGCGCAACGCGCTGGTACGGATGCATGGCAACAACATCTGCAAGCACACCGTATCAGGCGCCGCGCGCCGCTGTGATCAGGACAACAGCGTCATCGACTTCAACCGCTTGCCCGACAGGGGCGATTACCGCGACCCGCGGTTCTACAGCCACAAGTCGGGAGATAACACCAACGCTTCGCCCAACAATCTCTGGGGCGCCTCGCCCAACTATCAATGTCCGGCGCAGGCCTTGCCGGTCTCTTATGCTGCAACCCAGTCAGGGTTGAAGAGCTATATTGACAATGAAAACTATGCGCTGCGTCCGGGTACGGGAACGTTCCATAACGCCGCGATGACCTGGGCTTACCGGCTGATCTCGCGCGATGATTACTTCCCGCGCAACCGGCCGACGGACGTGCCGGTCAGGAAGATCGTGATCTTCATGACCGATGGTAATTTCGACAGCCGCGACGACGGACGCGGCAATCCGAGGGTGCTCGACACGGCATACACGGCTTACAAGACCTATGATGATCGACTTGTCGTCGATTCGACCAACCGTACCACGAAGATCAATCGTCTGATGCGGCGCTTTTCGAAGACCTGCGAAGCCATGAAGTCCGATGGGATCGAGATCTATACGATCGCCTTCGCGCTGGGCAATGACACTTTGTCCAACGACACCCGCGAGATGTTCCGTGTCTGCGCGTCCGATCGCAACACGCACTTCTTCTCGGTGGCCACGGGCGCCGAACTGAACGATGCATTCGTCCAGATTGCCTCCGAACTTATCGATCTGCGGTTGACCAACTGATGAGGGGCCTGCGCAAGCTTTGTCGTGACGATCGCGGCGTGACGATCATCGAGTTCGCGTTTGTCGCGCCGGTCATGCTGCTGTTCCTCGGCGGCTTGCTCGAACTCGGTTACGTGGCCTTTGCCCGTTCAACCCTGGAGAGTTCGATCCTCATCGCATCGCGCGCTTCGAAGGTTGCCGAATGTCCGGCAGAAGTCGCCGAACTGATCCGGGCCGACCTCGCCGAAAGCATGACCGTCATCCTGAGTGCTGATGGGAAACCGCCGGAGCTGGTCGTCAAATCCTATGGCAGCAATTTCTCAAGCGTCGGAAACCCCGAACCGTTCAACGATATCAACGGCAACGGCAAGTTCGATCCCGGCGAAACCTATACCGATATCAACGGGAACGGGCAGTGGGATTCGGATATGGGCAAGACCGGCAACTTTGGTTCTTTCGGCGAAGTGGTGGCATTCACCGCGTCGTACAATGTGCCCTCCTTGGTCCCCTTCGTGTCGTCGACCATCAGCAACACCGATGGTTACTACCGGATCACGGCTGAAACGGTCGTCAGAAACGAACCCTTCAAGGAGGTGACATGCTCCTAGAGGCTCTCATCAGGCTCGGAACCCGGTCCGCAACGCGCAGCGCCGGTCTGGCCCGGCGCCTGCTCGGGGACACACGCGGGTTGGCGTTCATAGAATTCGCCTATGTGCTGCCGGTCTTTCTGGGCTTCGGGCTGGTCGGGCTCGAATTCACCAATGTCGTCCTCGCCCGCCAGAAGACCGAACGGATTGCAGCGACGGTCGCCGATCTGGTCGCCAGCAATCAGGTGCAGCCCACTGAGCGACAGGTCGGCGACATCTTCGCTTCCGTACCGCAGATCGCCAAGCCGTTCCCTTTCGGGGCCAACGGGACCGTGATTATCACGGCCGTGATGGGCGTTTACGACGATACGGATCGCGAGGTTCAGAACAAGGTCATCTGGCAGCGATGCATGCGTCCGAGCAGTCATCCGAGCCTGATCGGTTCGCAGTGGACCACCACCGACGATATTGCCGACGGACCCGAGGTTCCCTTGCCCAACGGTCTCGATCTGGGCCAGAACCAGATGGTTGTCGTTGCGGAAGTGTTCTATCCCTACACTTCGATCATTTCCCAGAGCTTGGTCAACAACATCCTGCCTCCGGACAGCATTTTCCGGGAAACGGCCACCTTCAGAACCCGCGGCAGCGCGATCATGAACGTCACGCCGGTGCCGGGTCAGGCGATGCACGCCTGCTGACAGGCGCGCGGTGACGGACCGTCCGGTCGGCTCGCCGCCGCTTGTCCGTGGCCGTTCCCACACCCGTGATGGAGCCGGATCGCTTGCCAATCGGGCCTTGGTCCGGTTAGGCGGCGCGGGCTGTGACCACCGATCCGCCCGAACATCTTCCCGAAGACGTCGAACTCGCGCTGGCCTGGACTCCGTCTGCTGACCGGGCGGCGTTGCAGATTGCCTTTGCGCTGGACCAACGGCTCGCCCGCATCTGCGCGCGCACCAGCGAGCCCGTGCTCGGTCAGATGCGCCTAGCGTGGTGGCGGGATATGCTCGGCAAGCCGGTTGATCAGCGCCCGCGCGGCGACGTGGTGCTGGACGGGCTCGGCGAGCATTGGGCCGGACGCGAAACGGCGTTGATCGCGATGGTGGACGGTTGGGAGGTGCTGGTCAGCGCCGATCACCTGGGGACCGACGAGGCCACCACCTTCGGCACCGGACGCGGCGCGTTTCTGGCGGCTTTCTCCGGATCGCTCAGCGATGCGGCAGCACAGGACGCCCGCTGTGCCGCAACCCGCTGGGCGCTGGCCGATGCCGCCGCGCGGATATCCGATCCCGGTGAGCGCGCCGTGCTGGTGGAGGCAGGGCTGGCCCAGCGAGGGGGAGGAGAGCGGCTGCCCGCGCCCCTGCGCGGTGTGGCGGTGCTCGGCGGGCTTGCGTCGCGCGCGCTCGCGCGCGGCGGTCGCCCCTTGCTGGAAGGCAAGGGCGCGGCCCTGACGGCGCTGCGGTCCGCCTTGCTCCGCCGCTGATTGGGTGTAAACTCAGGCGATTGCGTGCGGGCGAATCCTGAAGTGGGGGGCAACAACCATGCGTGAGGCGATACTCGGGGTGATGGGCGGGTTGGTGCTGGCCGGGGTCGGGGTGGTGTGGTGGCAGGCCCGCGCCCAGATAGAAACCAGTGCTCCGCCGCCGCCCGCGCCCGAAGCGCCCGCACCCGATCCCGAAAGCCTGCCACTGGCCGATCCCGGCGACATCACCGGCCCGGCTCCGCCCGAAGTCAGCGAACTGACCCGCGAACAGCAACGCTTCTTCCGCTATGACCGCAACCGCGACGGGATCATTACCCGCAACGAGATGCTCTCCACCCGGACGGATGCCTTCCGCGCGCTCGACAAGGACGGCAACAATCTGCTGACCTTCGAGGAATGGGCGGTGACCACGGTCAAGCGCTTCGAAGGCGCGGACGCCAATGGCGATGGCCGCCTGACCCCGCGCGAATTCGCCACCACCGCCCCCAAGCCTGCGGCAAAGAAACCCGCCTGCAAGTGCTGATCAGGCGAGAACCCGCTCACGGTTCTCCGCGATCCAGCGCGCCAGATCGGCCTTCGCCCGGTCGGTATAGGCCTCCTTGCGGACCTTCTTGCCGACTTCGTGCAAAGGCGGGAACAGGCCGAAATTGACGTTCATGGGCTGGAAGGTCGCCGCCTCCGCATCGCCGGTGATATGGCTCAGCAGCGCGCCCATTGCGGTTGTGGCAGGCAGCGGTTGCCACGTGCGGCCGGTCAGCTCGCTCGCCGTCATCAGGCCTGCGACCAGCCCGATCGCCGCGCTTTCGACATAGCCCTCGCACCCGGTCACCTGCCCGGCAAATCGGATATGCGGTGCAGCGCGCAGCCGCAGCTGCCGGTCGAGCACTTGCGGCGAATTGAGGAAAGTGTTGCGGTGCAATCCGCCCAGTCGCGCGAATTCGGCATTTTCCAGCCCCGGAATCGTGCGGAACAGCTCCACCTGTGCGCCGTATTTGAGCTTGGTCTGGAAGCCCACCATGTTCCACAGCGTGCCGAGCTTGTTGTCCTGCCGCAATTGCACCACCGCATAGGGCCAGCGCCCTTGCGGAAACTCGGGCGTGGTGTCGAACGGATTGTCGAGCCCCACGCCCTTCATCGGACCATAGCGCAGCGTCTCCACCCCGCGTTCGGCCATCACCTCGATCGGCATGCAGCCGTCGAAATAGGGGGTGTCCTTCTCCCATTGCTTGAATTCGGACTTCTCGCCCTCGATCAGACCCTTGTGGAAGGCGCGGTACTGTTCCTGCGTCATCGCGCAGTTGATGTAATCGCCGCCCTCGTTCGAGGCGGCGGTGGTCTTGTTCCAGCGCGACTGGATCCAGCATTTGCTCATGTCGATGCTGTCGCGGTGGATGATCGGGGCGATGGCATCGAAGAAGGCGAGCCGCTCGCTCCCGGTCACGTCAACGATGCTGCTGGCAAGCGCTGCGGCAGTCAGCGGGCCGGTGGCGACGATGGTGAGGCCGTCTGCCGGCAGCGTGTCGATTCGCTCGCGCACGATGGTCACGTTGGGGTGCTGGCTCAGCGCCTTGCCGACCTCGGCCGAGAACACGTCGCGGTCGACCGCCATCGCGCTGCCGGCCGGCACCCGGGCCACCTCGCCTGCGCGCATGATCAGGCTGTCGAGCTCCCGCATTTCATGGTGCAGCAAGCCGACCGCGTTCTTGGTGTCGTCATCCGAACGGAAGGAATTGGAGCACACCATCTCCGCCAGCCCGTCGGTCTGGTGCGCGGGCGTGGTCTCGCCGCTGCCGCGCATCTCCGACAAGCGCACGCGAACGCCGCGCTGCGCCAGCTGCCAGGCCGCCTCGCTCCCGGCGAGCCCGCCGCCAATGATGTGTACATCGTGCATAGTCGCTGAGCCGGTCATGGTGGGGCACGTAATTGCGTGATAGCCCGCCTGCAAGCCCGAAGGGGCAGCGCAGACACAGGGATCACCGCAGGAATGGCAAAGCAGGCACTGATCGAACACCGGCCTTGGCTGCTGGCGAGCATCATCGCGGCTTGCGCGTTCTATTTCCTGTCGGACAATCCGATCGGGGAGGGGCTCTGGGGCATCCTGACAAAGGGTGCGGCCGTCGGGCTGCTGGCGGTCTACGCACTGCGCAGGGTGCCGCGCGGGATCGACGGAGCGTTGCTGGTGCTGGTGCTGGTGGTGGCGGCAGCGGGCGACATGGCGCTAGAGCTCGATTTCGTGGTCGGCGGGACGCTGTTCCTCGCCAGTCATCTGGTGGCCATCGCGCTGTATCTCCGCAACCGCCGCAGCGACCCTTCGCCGAGCCAGCGGATGCTGGCGCTCGGCTTGCTGATCGGGACGCCGCTGGTCAGCTACCTGCTGACCCGGCAGGCCGAAATCGCGATCTATGCTGCCGGGCTAGGGCTGATGGCCGCTGCCGCCTGGAGCAGCCGATTCCCCCGCTACCGGGTGGGCACCGGCGCGGTGCTGTTCGTGGTCAGCGACTGGCTTATTTTCTCGCGCATGAGCAGTGTCGATCTGGGCGTGCTGCCCGATCTGCTCGTCTGGCCGCTGTACTATGCCGGTCAGGTGATGATCGCGACCGGCGTGGTGCAATGCCTGCGGGGCGTGCGCCCGGTCAGGTAACCGGGCTCTCGCCGTCCGCCATGTCCGAGCCTTGCTCCACCATCTCGGCGACCACGGCTTCCTCGGCCGGGTTTTCGGGGTCCGCCGTCTCGTCGATGAGCGCTGCGCCAACGATATGTTCGCCCCTGGCGACATCGAAGATCCGCACGCCCGAAGACCCGCGCCCGGAGATCGAGAAGCCCTTGAGGTTTTCGAACCCATCTTCGACCAGATGGCGGAAATCGATTCCGAGCCGGATCAGCTTGGCCTGATCGGTGACTAGCATCAGCTGCGATCCGTGGCGCACCGGGAAGCTGGCGACCACCGGGCCGTTGCGTTCGGGATTGCTTTCGGGCGTGCCGATATTGGTGATCCCCTGACCCCCGCGCGAGGTGGTGCGATATTCATAGGCCGAGGAAATCTTGCCATAGCCATTGGCAGTGAGGGTAAGGATGAACTCCTCCCCTTCCGCCATCGCGGCCACTTGCTCGGCAGGCAGTGTGGAAACGGCACCATTGTTCTTCCACGCCGCCGCGCGGACATAGGCCTCGCGCGTTTCCATGTCGGCGGTGAGCGGATCGAGCACCGCCATGCTGACCACCTTGGCCCCGCCCTTCAGCGCCATGCCACGCACACCGATGCCCGTGCGGCTCTTGGTCTCGCGCGCGTCGGTGGCGGAGAAGCGGATCGCCTTGCCGCTGTCGCTGGCGAGGAAGATCTGCTGGTCCTCGGTCAGCAGTTGCACCCCGATCAGCCGATCGCCCGATCCTTCGACGAAGCCCATCGCGTACTTCCCGGCGGTCGGGATATTGGCGAAGGCGTCCATCGAATTGCGCCGCACCATGCCCTGTTCGGTGGCGAACACGATATTGAGGTTGGCCCAGGTGCTCTCGTCCTCGGGCAGGGGGAGCACGTTGGTCACGCGTTCCTCGTCGCCGAGTGGCAGCAGGTTGACCATCGGGCGGCCCTTGGTCTGCGGCGCGCCTTCGGGCAGTTTCCACACCTTCATGCGGTAAACGCGGCCGGTGTTGGTGAAGAACAGCACCGGGTTGTGGGTGGAGGTGACGAACAGTTCGACGATCGCGTCCTCGTCCTTGGTCGCCATGCCGCTGCGACCCTTGCCGCCGCGCGCCTGGGCCCGGAAGGTGTTGAGGGCGGTCCGCTTGATATAGCCGTCATGGGTGACGGTGACGACCATGTCCTCGCGCTCGATCAGGTCCTCGTCTTCCAGACCGTCCCACGCGGGCGCGATTTCGGACAGGCGCGGGGTGGCATAGGTGGCGCGGATCTCCGCCAGCTCCTCGCGCATCACGCCATACAGCTTCACCCGGTCGGCGAGGATCAAGAGGTATTCCTCGATCGCGACGGAGAGCGTCTTCAATTCGCCCCCGATTTCGTCGCGGCCCAAGGCTGTCAGACGGTGCAGGCGCAATTCGAGAATTGCCTTCACCTGCCGTTCAGACAGGCGATAGGTGCCGCCCTCCTGATCGGCGTCGGGGTCGATAGCTTCGACCAGCCGGATATATTGAGCGATGTCGCCGATCGGCCATTCCTTGGCCATCAACCGCGCGCGTGCCTCAGCCGGGTTGGGCGCGGTGCGGATCATCGCCACCACTTCATCGAGGTTGGACACCGCGACCACGAGGCCGAGCAACAGGTGCGCCCGCTCGCGCGCCTTGGCCAGTTCGTATTTGGTGCGCCGGGTGATCACTTCCTCGCGGAAGGTGATAAAGGCGGCGATGAAATCGCGCAGGTGCAGCGTTTCCGGACGGCCGCCGCGGATCGCCAGCATGTTGGCGGGGAAGGAGGATTGCGCCGGGGTGTGGCGCCAGATTTGGTTCAACACCACCTCGGCAGTGGCATCGCGCTTCAGGTCGACCACCACCCGCACACCTTCGCGCGAGCTTTCGTCGCGGATGTCGGAAATGCCCTCGATCCGCTTGTCCTTGGCGGCTTCGGCAATCTTCTCGACCAGCCCGGACTTGCCGACCTGGTAGGGGATCGAGGTGAAGACGATGCTTTCGCGACCTTCGCTACGCGCGCCGCGGGTGGACTCCACCTCATGACGGCAGCGCATCAAAATCGACCCGCGCCCGGTGGTATAGGCCGAGCGCGCGCCGTGGGTGCCGAGGATCAGCGGTGCGGTGGGAAAATCGGGCCCGGGAATGTATGCGATCAGCTCTTCCGAGGTGATCGCCGGATTGTCGATGTAGGCAAAGCAGGCGTCGATCACTTCACCGAGGTTGTGCGGCGGCACATTGGTCGCCATCCCGACCGCGATCCCGCCTGCCCCATTGACCAGCAGATTGGGAAAGCGTGCAGGCAGCACCGTAGGCTCGCGTCGGCTGCCGTCGTAGTTGTCGGTGAAATCGACCGTGTCCTTGTCGAGATCGTCGAGTAGGCTGTTCGCCACCCGCGCCAGCCGCGCTTCGGTATAGCGCATCGAGGCGGGCGGATCGGGGTCCATCGAGCCGAAATTGCCCTGACCGTCGATCAACGGCACGCGCATCGACCAGGGCTGCGTCATCCGGGCGAGGGCGTCGTATATCGCAGAATCGCCGTGAGGGTGATAATTGCCCATCACGTCGCCGACGATCTTGGCGCTTTTGCGGTAGGGCCGGCCCGCGACGAAGCCGCCTTCCTGGCTGGCGAACAGAATGCGGCGGTGCACCGGCTTCAAACCGTCGCGCACATCGGGCAGCGCTCGGCTGACGATCACGCTCATCGCATAGTCGAGATAGCTCGACTTCATCTCATCGACGATGTCGATGCGATCGAACCCGCCCATCGGTGTGGGCGGCGGGGAATCGAGAATTTCGGTATCGTCGCTCAAGACTTGGGCCGCTTTTCGTTGTTGTCAGGGAGCCCCGAGCGGGGGCTTCGGCCACAGGGCCGCGTATGACAACCCATGTAGGGACTCAGCCACAAGACCGCCACCTTGCACCGCGAACACAAAGGGAACCTTGGGTCTTTTTCCACATCTGACCCGTCCGCATCGGGTCAATCATCGTCATTCAATCGGCATTCAGCCCGGTTTGCCTAGCAGGAATTGCAAATCCGGCCCCCGGCGTTCAAAGGCGGAGCCGGTTTCGACTTGACCTCGCGGTACAAAGCCGCCGGGTCGTGACAATTCTGGAGGTATCTGTGACCAACCTTTCGTCCACTCTGCGCCGCCCCGGCGGCATCGCCCGCCATTTCGCTCTCGCCGTTGCCCTGGCAAGCGGCACCGCGCTGCTGGGAACGCTGGGCTTTGCCGATGCCGCCCACGCCCAGCGCAAGAAGGATAAGAAGGAAGACACCAAGGCCGCCTATTCCAAGGAATTTATCGAGGCTTACCAGCCGCTCGAAGCCGCGCTCGCGGCAGAAGGCGCGGATCTTGCCGCGCTCAAGCCGCAGGTCCTTGCGCTGGTGCCCCTGGCGGTCAGCCCGGACGAAAAGCAGGCAACCGGCGGCATGATCTACAACGCCGGCGTGACCGGGAAGGACCCGACGCTGCAACTGCAAGGCATGGAAATGATGCTGGCGAGCGGCAAGGTGCCGCCCGAGCAGATCGGTCGTTACAACTTCACCGCCTATCAGATCGCCAACGGGATGAAGGACTTCGCCAAGGCCCGCCAGTACCTGCAAGCGGCCATCGACAGCAACTTCACCACCGAGCAGATCGCCGCTGCCGATCTCGAAATCACGATGGCCGAAATCTACTTTGCCGAAGGTCAGTATCCCGCCGGGCTGGATTACCTGTCCAAGGCGATCGATGCACGCAAGGCGCAGGGCCAGCCGGTCGACGCCGCATGGTACCGGCGCGGGATCACGGTGGCCTATACCAACGAGGTGGTGCCGCAGATCTATGATCTGGTAGTGGACTGGGTCGCCGATTATCCGACCCCGGAAAATTGGCGCGATGCTGTCAACCTGACCCGCAACCTCAACGAATTCGAAGGTCCTGAGGCGCTCGACCTGC
>DAIQNP010000049.1:0-12299 GCA_036788335.1 Erythrobacter sp. | reverse complement strand
CTTTGATCGAATATTACTACAAGGACGATGCGCTGGGCGATCCGCTGGTCGCCGAAGAACACATCGCCTGCTTCAATTGGGCCAGCAACGAGGAGATGCACGACATTTCCTCGATGGCGATCCGGATCAACGATTTCCTGTGCGGGATGTTTGCTGCGATCGACATCAGGTTGGTCGATTTCAAGCTCGAATTCGGGCGGCTTTACGATGGCGATTACAGCCGCGTGATCCTGGCTGACGAAATCAGCCCGGATGGTTGCCGGTTGTGGGACATGGCGACCGGCGAAAAGCTCGACAAGGACCGCTTCCGCCGCGATCTGGGCGGCGAGGAAGAGGCCTACCGCGAAGTCGCCCGCCGGCTCGGCCTGCTCAATGGCGAGGATACCGGACCGGGAGAGGTGTTCGACCTGTCGCACGCCCGTTCGCGCCTGCGCGGCCCGCCGCCGCTGAAGAAGTAGGCTGCCCGGGGATCGGCCTGATGCGCAACGCCGCAGGCATATCCCGGCGCGCCAGAATTTTCGCTTTCGTTCTTCTGCCCGCTTCGTCTAGGTTGCCTTGACGAAGTGCTTGGCTGCGCTTGCAAAAGCTCATGCCGGCACACTCAGGGGGCGCAGAAGACATGGGTTGGAGTTGGGCGGTCGTCGCGGGTCTGCTGGCGCAAGGCGCGCCGGTGCAGGCCCAAGAGCAGGACACGCGAGCACCGCTCGTCGGCGTTCCCGCACCCGCCTGGGCCAGCCTTTCCGAACCGCTCCCCGTTCCCGACGATGTACAGGGCGCGCTATTCATGCGGCGCAGCGAGGTCATCGCCCGCCTCACCGCTGCGGGCGAGGTCGTCTACGCCAACCAGCTCATCCGCATTCTTCAGCCCGACGCGCTCGAACTCGGCAATGTCGCGCTCGCCTGGAACCCTGCCGCCGGGCATCCGGCGGTCCACACCCTACGCATCCATCGCGGCGTCGAGGTGATCGACGTGCTCGCCGCAACCCGCTTCGAGGTGCTCCGCCGCGAGGAGCGGCTCGAGGCGGCGATGCTCGACGGGACGCTCACCGCGGTGCTCAAGGTTCCGGACCTGCGCGTGGGTGACGATCTCGAGATCGCCTATACGCTCCCGACCAACGACCCTACCTTGCGCGATGTCAGCACCGGACTGTTGCTGCTGCATCCCTCAGTGCCGCCAGGGCGCTTCCGGCTCGAATTGTCGTGGGACGAGGGCCAGCGCCCGCGCATCCAAACAACGCCCGATCTTGCCGCAAATCTTCAGGAGACGCCGGACCGGATTGTCGTGCGCTTCGACAATCCGCCGGCTCTGGTGCCGCCGCGCGATGCCCCGCCGCGTTACGCCTGGCAGCGCGTCATCCAGTATAGCGATTTCGCCGATTGGCCTGCGGTTTCGCAGCGCTTCCACGGGCTGTTTGCGACTGCCGCGACGCTGCCCCCCGGCTCGCCCCTGCGAAAGGAGGCCGCCGCGATCGCCGCCGCACATTCCGGCAAGCTCGCCCAAGCGCAGGCCGCGCTCGTGCTGGTGCAGCAGCAGATCCGCTACGTCTATGTGGGTCTCGGCGGCGGCAATTACCTGCCCGAGAGTGCCGACGAGACCTGGACCCAGCGCTATGGCGATTGCAAGGGCAAGACCGCGGTGCTGCTGGCACTGCTCGCCGAGCTCGGGATCGCGGCCGAGCCAGTGCTCGTCAACAACAGCCAGTCCACCGACGGGCTGGACACACGGCTGCCCCACCCCGGACTGTTCGACCACGTGCTGGTGCGCGTGCGGATCGGCGGGCAGGCTTTGTGGCTCGATGGAACCTTACCCGCGGTCATAGATGGCCGCGACGAACCTTTTTTGCCCTACCAATGGGTCCTGCCGCTGTCGGCCAAGGGCACCGACCTCGAAAGGCTGCCCGAAAAGCCGTTCGCGCTGCCGCAGGAAATGGAAATCCACGAATTCGACGCCAGCGCGGGCTTCGATGCACCGGCGAAGCGCACCGTCACCTATGTGAAGCGCGGCGCGGCAGCTCTGGCAACCCACAACAGCCTCTCCGCGATTGGTGCCGGTCAGTTCGAGGCGAGCGTCAGGAACGATCTTGCCGGGAGCGAGGCGTGGGATAGTGTCGAACGGGTCACCTACCGCTTCGACAAGGTCACGCGGGCCGCGATCGTGACTATCGCCGGGACCGGCCCGATCGACTGGGAAAAGGAAGACGGCTACACTTACACGCGGCTCCCCGGCGGCGGCTTCAACCCGCCCGGGCGCCGTCAACGCGCGCCCGGCGACAATCGCGACGCGCCGTTCTACACCGAGCCGTTCTACACCTGCTACGTCACCACCATGCGCCTGCCGACCGACACCAAGCTTGAAGAGTGGAGCGTCAATTACTCGATCGACACGATTTTGTTTGGGCGGGTCTTCTACCGTCGTTTCCATCTCGCGCCTGACCGGACGCTGCGCTTCGTGCGCGGTTCGCGGGTCGAGCAGACCGAGATCCCGCCAACCACGGCCGAACGCGACAATGGTCTGCTCAATCTCTTCGATAATGAGATGGCGCTGCTTTACTGGGAGGAGGGCGCGACCGAGGACCAGTCCGACGAACAGCAACCGATCCCGGCAACCTTCGAGTTCGACTGGACGGGGGCGGCGGCGCCTTGCCTGCCGGAGAACCTGCGAAAGGCGCCGCGTGGGTAAGCGTCAGGCGGGATGACATGCTGAGCGGCGCCGCTATGCTGCGGGCGATGCTGTTCCGGCGCCCTCTCCCTTCCCGCAGCTTGGCCGCCGCCCTGCTTGTCTCGCTGCCCGCGCTTGCAACAGGCCAGACGAGCGACGCGCCCTCACCGCCGCCCGCGGCCGAAGCGCCCGCGCCTCGACCTGTGTGGGCCTTCGAGACCAGCGATGTGCCGGTCGATCCCAGCTACACCTTCGGGGTTCTGGACAACGGAATGCGCTTCGTCCTGCGCCGGAACGCGACGCCTGAAGGCACGGCGCTGGTGCGGATGCGCATCGGGTCGGGATCGCTCGCGGAAACCGACGCGGAACGCGGGTTGTCGCATTATCTCGAACACATGGCCTTCAACGGGTCTGCGGGAATCCCCGAGGGCGAGATGGTCAAGCTGCTCGAACGCGAAGGGCTGGCTTTTGGCGCGGACACCAATGCTTCGACGGGCTTCGAGCATATCACCTACATGCTCAATCTGCCGCGCAACGACGAGGCGCTGCTGGATACCGCGCTGATGCTGATGCGCGAGACCGCCAGCGAGCTGACCATTGCCGAGGATGCGGTGGGGCGCGAGCGCGGCGTGATCCTGGCCGAGCGCCGCGACCGGGCGGGATTCCAGCAGCGCAACACCGAAGACAATATCGCCTTCCTTGCGCCCGATGCGCGATACGGCGTGCGCCTGCCGATCGGAGCCGTCGAAGTGCTGCAAGGCGCCACAGCCGAACAGATCCGCGCGCTGTACGAACGGACCTATACACCGGAGAACACCGTGGTGGTGGTGGTCGGCGATTTTCCAGTGGCGGTGATGGAGGCGGCGGTGCGCGCCCGCTTTGCCGACTGGCAGCCCGCCCCTGCTTCCGCTCCGGGACCGGCCAAACCAAATGCCGGCCCGGTGGATCTTGCCCGCACGGGGCTGACCGACATCTATCTCGACCCGGCGCTGCCCGAGCAGGTCACCATCGCGCAATTCGCGCCGTGGCGGGACGAGCCGGACACCATCGCCACTCGCACCCTGTCCACCATGCGCAGCGTCGGCTATGCCATCGTCAACCGCCGTCTGGCACGGCTTGCGCGCGGCGGGGGCGCACCGTTCCGCAGCGCCGGATTCGGTTCGGGCGACCTGTTCGAGGAAGCGCGGATCACCAGCATCGTGGTCAACAGCGCCGATGGCGAATGGCGCAGGGGCGTGCAGGCGGCGGTGCGCGAGGTCAATCAGGCGCTGACCTATGGCTTCACCCGGGCCGAGGTGGATGAGCAGCTCGCCACGATCCGCACCAATCTCGACAATGCGGTCAAGGCGGCGGCAACGCGCGGGCACGCGGTGTTCGCCGGCGGGGCGCTGGGGCTGGTGAGCGACGAGCAGGTGCCGACCACGCCCGAATGGCGGCTGGCGCAGTTCGAGACGATCGCTCAGTTGATGACGCCCGAGGCGCTGTGGCAGGCGATCAGGGCCGATGCCGCACCGCTGGACGATCCGCTGATCCGCTTCGAGGGCCGCACCGCGCCCGATGGCGGCGAGGCATCGCTGCGCAGTGCCTTTGCCGAGGGCATGGCGCTTGCCGTTGCCCTCCCCGCCGATACCGGCCTGCTGGCCTTCGCCTATGAGGATTTCGGTGCGCCGGGGATCGTGGTGTCCGACACCGTCGAGGAACGGCTGGGGCTGCGATTGATCCGCTTTGCCAACGGCGTGCGACTGACACTCAAGAAAACCGATGTCCGTGAAGATCGCATCGCCTTTTCGCTGGCGATCGATGGCGGCGATCTGCTGAACAGCCGCGAGCAGCCGTTGCTGACGACGCTGACCGGATCGCTGGCGGCCGGCGGGCTGGGGCGGCACAGTCAGGACGAGCTGACCAGCGTGCTGGCCGGGCGCAGCGTCGGGTTCGGGCTGGGCAGCGGGACCGATGCCTTTACCGCCGGGGGCACCACCACGCCGCGCGATCTGATGCTGCAATTGCAGGTTGTCACGGCTCTTATTACCGATCCCGGCTATCGTCCCGAGGGGGAAGAACGGTTCCGCAAGGGGATCGAGACGATCTTCGCCAGCCTCGATGCAACGCCCCGCCAGGCGCTCGGCAATGCGATCGGCGGGATTCTGTCGGACGACGACCCGCGCTTCACGCTGCAGCCGAGGGAGGCGTTCCTCGCGTTGGACTACGCTCAGCTTCAGCAGGCCATCGGCGACCGGCTGGCAGGCGGCGCGATCGAAATAGCGCTTGTGGGCGAACTTGACGAAGACGCAGCCATAGCCGCAGTCGCCGCAACGCTCGGCGCGCTGCCCCCGCGCGAGGCGGCATTCAATCCGCGCGAGGATGCCCGCAGCCGCAGTTTCACCGCAATGCGCGGCCAGCGGATCATCACGCACCGGGGCGAGGACGATCAGGCATTGGTGCAATGGGTATGGCCCACCACCGACGACAGCGACCCGGCCGAAACGCTCCGGCTGGGCCTGCTGGCGCGAGTGATGCGGATCGAACTGACCGAACGCCTGCGCGAGGAGCTGGGCCAAACCTATTCGCCCGGCGCAAGCGCTTCGAGCAGTCGCCACTACCGCGCCTATGGCACCTTCAGCCTTTCGGCCTCGGTCGATGTTGCCGAAGTGGCAGCAACGCGGACAGCGGTCGAAAGCCTGCTGGACGAACTGCGCAGCGCGCCGCTGGCGGATGACGTGATAGAGCGCGCACGGCGACCGATCCTCGAACAATACGACAATGCGCTGAAGGATCTGGGCGGATGGATTGGCCTCGCTGCCCGCGCACAGAGCGATCCCGAGCAGCTTGACCGCTGGTTAGCCGCGCCCGACCTGATCCGCGCGATCACTCCGGACGACCTGCGTGTGACGACACAGAAGTGGCTGGTGCCAGGTGGCGCGGTCGAATTGCTGGTGGTGCCCGCGCAGGAAGCCGGTCCGCTGCCTGTGACCGCGGAGCTCGTGCCCTAGGACACACGCAAAAACACCGGTAGGAGAGCCGCCCCCTGCCGGTGTTCGATTGCGCCCGCCAGCCACCGCAAGGGTGACGGCAAGCCTTAGTATTGCACGCCGATGGACACGCCGATCACGCGCGGTTCGTTGACGAAGGCGGTGTTGTTGTTGAAATCGACCACGCCCTGCACATTAGCCTCGTTGGTGATGTTCCGCGCGAAGGCGGCAATTTCCCATTGTCCGTCGCCCCCGGAATAGCCGACCCGCAGCCCGCCTTCGATCCGGCTGCCGGCGTTGAACTCCAGGCTTTCGTAAAGCAGGAAATTGGTTTCGCCGAGATAGATCCAGTCGGTGAAGATGTAGAATTCGCCGCTATTGCCCACGGGAATGGCATAACGCGCGGTGAAGTCGCCGCTCCATTCGGGCGCATTGGGGAAGGGGTTGCCGTCGACCAGCGCCCGCCGGTTGCCGCTCAACACTACGGTTGGATCGGTGACCGTGCACTGCGCGCAGACGCCCACTGCCAGCGTGTCGTCGCGGATCTCGGTGTTGTTGTAAGCGACCCCCAGTGACATCTCGAACTCGGGCGTGACCTGGAACGCGGTGTCGAGTTCGAAGCCATAGGCCTCGCCCCTGTCGGCGTTGATCAGCTGAACCAGGTTGGCTGCGCCGCCCACGGCGGTGAACTGCGGATCATCAACGGTGTAGTAGAACACCGCGCCGTTGATCCGCACCCGGCGATCCGCGAGCTCGCTTTTGAACCCGACTTCGTAGGAAGTGATGTTCTCCGATTGCGCCACCGAAGGCGCAGCGAAGAAGGCGACGTCGCGGCCCTGTATGGTCGGCCCGCGAAACGCATCGGCAACCTTGGCGTAAAGGCTCACGTCGTCGGATACATCGGCGAAGAGGCTGATGTCCCAATTGAGCTGTTCGTCGCCGACGCTCACCGGCTGCGGCGCGGCGCCAGCGCGGACGAAGAAGTCCTTTTCGTCCTCGGTGTAGCGCAGGCCGCCGGTGACGCGCAGGGTTTCGGTGAGCTGATAGCCGAGCTGACCGAACAGCGCCCAGGCTTCGTTGGTGTGGTTGACGGTAACCGGCGGCGGAAAATCGAAGCCGACTGTGGTAACGTCGAAATCGCTGGTGAAATAGAAGCCGCCGACTTGCCAGCTCAATGGCCCGTCGCCGCTCGAGGCAAGACGAATCTCCTGAGTGTATTGTTCGAGGTCGATCGAGTCTTGCGTGTCCGACGGGAAAGGGATGAAGCCCGGGCCAGAAACCGGCAGGAATGCGGCACCGAAGCCGCCGTCGATGTCGCCCCGGCTCAAACCTTCGCTGGTCCAGTAGCTGCCGATCGAGGTCAGGGTTGCGCCGTCGAATTCGTAGGCGGTGGTAAGGGTCGCGCCGAATTGCTGGTATTGCGACGGGTTGCCGCCGCCCGCATCGTAGAACACCGTGTCGCGGTCGAAATTGGCGTTGAGTCCGTTGTTGCCCGGCCCGAGCACATTGGCACGGAAGAAGGTGGATGAGCCGTCGAGATCGCGGAAATTGACCGCAGCCAGGATGCTCGCCCGCTCGTTCGGGGTATAGAGCAGCTGCCCGCGAATGGCGAAATCAGTATAGCCGCCGAGCGCATTGTCTTCACCGGTGAAGCCGTTGTCGATCCAATCGCCGCGGCGCTGGAGCTGCGCGGCGACGCGGAAGGCCAGCACGTCTTCGACAATCGAACCGCCGACCGCTCCGTTCAGCGACATGGTATCGAAGCTGCCATAGGACAGGCTCGCGCGGACATCGGTCTGATGGCTTGGTTTAATGGAATCGATCTTGACGATGCCCGCCGGGGTGTTGCGCCCGAACAGCGTCCCTTGCGGCCCGCGCAGCACTTCGACCCGCTCGACATCGAAGATCGGAAAGCTCTTGAGCGTGACGTTCTCGAGCACCACGTCATCAAGCAGCACCGACACCGGCTGGGAAGCGGCGAGATCGAAATCGGTATTGCCGAGCCCGCGGATGTAGAAGCGCGGGGCCACGCGCCCGTTGGAGCTTTCGACATTGAGTCCCGGCACGGACCCGGCCAGCGCAGTGATGTCGGCGGCGGCGCTGAATATGGCACCGACCCGAGCCTGATCAAGGATATCGGCTGACACCGCCACGTCCTGAAGGCTTTCCTCGCGCCGGTTGGCGGTCACGATGATGGTGGCAAGCTGACCGTCGCTGCTATCAGAAGCACTCACTTCCTGCGCGGCAGCGGGGGCCGTTAGTGACAGGACGGCAGTGGTCAGGACAGTGGAACCGGCCAGGAAGGCGCGGATGGCAGAGACACGATGAGACATTGAGGAAGCCTCTTGATGGTTCGAGAAGGAAAGGAATTCATCCTTTCGCTCGCACTTCTGTCCGATTCGGGCGAGGCTCCCCGCATGTGCACTGCGGGAAAGCGACGTTCAGATGTCAGAATTTAGGCAATTGTTGCACATGAGTTACACATCTGGATTGGAAATGACCACTGCGTGACAATTTCCGCCGCTCAATTGGCCTGCTTCATGGGTGACAAGCTGTTACCTGCCGATTGCACCGCCGCGCCTGGGCGCTATAGCGACCGCGCCAGCCCCCCGCCCGACAGGAGCCCTCACCCATGAAAGTTCGCGTCCTTGTCCGATTGAAGCCCGGCGTACTCGACCCGCAGGGCCGGGCGGTGCACCACGCGCTCGAAGGCCTAGGCTATGATGGGGTCGCGGATGTTCGTATCGGACGCCTGATCGAGCTTGATGTGGCGGACGGCACGGCTGACGAGACGCTCAAGGACATGTGCGAGAAGCTGCTCGCCAACACGGTGATCGAAAGCTACGCGATCGAGACCGAAGGGGCGCAGTGATGGCCGGTCCCGCCAACGCCTTCCGCGCCGCAGTGATCACCTTCCCCGGCTCCAATTGCGACCGGGACATGGCCAGTGCGCTCGAAGCGGTCTCCGGCGTTCCGGCTGTGCGCGTTTGGCACGGCGAGGCCGACCTTCCGGACCGGCTTGATCTGATCGCGTTGCCCGGCGGCTTCTCCTATGGCGATTACCTGCGTTCCGGCGCAATGGCTGCCAAGAGCCCGATCATGCGCGCCGTGATAGCCGCCGCCGAGCGCGGGATGCCGGTGCTGGGTGTTTGCAACGGTTTTCAAGTGCTGACCGAAGCGGGGCTGCTTCCCGGCGCGCTGCTGCGCAATGCCGGGCAGCGGTTCGTCTGCCGGACCGCTACGCTGACAGTCGAACAGACTGATTCGCCCTTCACCCACGGTTTTGGCGAAGGCGAACAGGTTCGCATCCCCGTCGCCCATCACGATGGCAACTATTTTGCGGATGCGGACACGCTCGACCGGCTTGAGGGCGAAGGCCGGGTGGCGTTCCGCTATGCCGATCCTTGCAATGGATCGCAGCGCGACATCGCCGGAGTGCTGAGCGCCAATGGCCGGGTACTGGGCATGATGCCGCATCCCGAACGTGCGATCGAACCGGCGGCAGTGCCGGCGCTTGGAGGAGCCGACGGGCGGCGCCTGTTCGAGAACGTCCTCGCAGCGCTCGCCAGCGCCTGAGCCTCAGGCACGCTGCTGGTCGGCAGCGCGGAACAGGTCGATTGCAGCGTCAGCTGTCATGGGACGACCGAAATAGTATCCCTGGATCTTGTCGCAGCCCAGATTGCGGATGAGGTCGGCCTCTTCGACGGTCTCCACCCCTTCGGCGGTGGTGGTCATGTCGAGGCTCTTGGCCATCGCAACCACAGCATTGATGATGGCGAGGCTCTCGGCGCTCTTCTGTGCGGCACCTTGCACGAAGGTGCGATCGACCTTGATCGTCGAAAACCGCAGCTTGCGCAGGTAGCCCAGCGAGGAATAGCCGGTCCCGAAATCGTCGAGCGCGACCGAACAGCCGAGCGCCATGACCTGTTCGAGTGCATTGCGCGCCACGCTGGCATCGCGCAGGAAGATGCTCTCGGTCACTTCGACCTCGAGCCGTTCGGGACGCAGGCCGGACGCAGCCAGCGCATCAATCACTTCCTGATGGAAACCGGGCTCGAGCAATTGTTCGGGCGAAACGTTGACGTTGACCTTGACGTGGTCGGGCCAGCGCCGCGCTTCCTCGCAAGCCTTGCGCATGACCCAGCGCCCGATCGGCACGATCAGGCGGGTGTCTTCGGCCAGAGGAATGAACTTACCGGGGCCGACAAAGCCGTGCTCAGCGCTGTTCCACCGCACCAATGCTTCGAAACTGACAATCTTCTCGCTGCGCGCGTCGACCACCGGCTGGTAATGCAGCACCATCTCGTCACGGCCCAGCGCGGTGCGCAGCGACGCTTCTAGCTGGCGGCGTTCCTCGGCCGAGGCATGAAGGATCGGTTCGTAACAGCAATGCTCGCCCCCGCCGATATCCTTGGCGCGGTAGAGCGCAAGGTCGGCATTGCGCATCAGTTCTTCGACCGTGACGCCATCCTGCGGCCCGACCGCAGACCCGACACTGGCTCCGACATAGAGCGTCTGGTGATCGACCTGATAGGGTTCGGAAAGCCGTTCGATCACGCGGCGCGCCACTTCGTCGACGACACCCGGTGCGCTGGCATCGCGGATCACGATGGCAAACTCGTCGCCGCCGAGTCGACCGCACAGCTGGTTCTCTCCCATCAGTCCCTGAAGGCGCGAGGAAACCTGCGCCAGCAGGCGATCGCCGGTCATGTGGCCGAGCGAATCATTGACCGCCTTGAACCGATCAAGATCGACCATCAGCAAGGCGCAGCGGGTACGCCATTGCCCGGCATAGCGCAGCGCTTCGCCCAGTGCCTCGGTCAATTGCAGGCGATTGGGCAGCGAAGTCAGCGTGTCGTAGCGCGCCAGATAGGCGATCTTCTCAGTCGACTTGCGCTGTTCAGTCACGTCCGAACCGACCCCGCGAAAGCCGATGAAGCGACCATGCTCGTCGCGCATCGGGGTGCCTGAAAGCTCCCACCAGCGCTCCTCGCCCAGGATCGAAACTTCGACCAGGATGTTCGAAAAATTCTCGCGGTTGCGCAGCCGCTCGGCCAAATCGTGGAGGCTCGGGGGAAATTGACCATTCTCCCAGCCGCGCCCGGCAATGACCTCCAGCAGCGGCTTGCCCTCGGCATCGGACTGGCTGCGCCCCAACGCGAAGGCGAAGCGCGGACTGACCGACCGCAAGCGGCGGACCGGATCGATCTCCCACAGCCAGTCGGCCTCGTTCTCCTCGAATTCGCGCAGCAGCAGCGAGACGACTTCATCCTTTTCCACCAGCGCGGCCTCGGCGATGCGCGCCGTCAGGTAGGTCCGCCCGACTTCGATCGTGCCCAGCACAGCTGCCAGCAGGAACAGCACTGTTGCCGTCACTGCGAGCCAGTGTCCGGCAAGGCCAAGATGGATCAGCGCACCCGCCCCGACGATCAGCGTAAAGCAGACGATGCCGATCGGAGCAGCGGTGTAAAAGAACACCGAACCTGAAATCAGCAGCGCGACCACCATCAGCAACGCCATCAGATCGCCCGGCGTACCATAAAAGGGAAAAACGAGGATCGCCCCAGCCCAGACCAGGCCCGACATTACCGCCGTCAAAGCTTGCCGCTGGAACTCGCTACGGGTGATCCGGCGGCGGTCGGCATCGGCGAGTGACACGTCCAGCCGGGTGCCGCGCCAGTGCACCGCTGCCAGCATCGCCATCCAGATTCCGATCGGGATGACACCGACATCGGCAATGTAGATCTGCGCCACGAACACGGCCAGGACCGCATGCGAGAAGGCACGGTAAAAAGCGAGCTTGGCCAGCTGCGAATATTGCAGGCCACGCAGCCGCGCCCAATCCGTATCGCCCTTGTCCGACAGGCCAAGCACAGCCGAAACCGGCAACAAGGGCGGCTGAGCAGGTGCCGCGGGCGTTACAGCGGAGGCAAGGTGTTCGGTCACCGGGCGGCGATTAACCCAAAAAGGTTAGGTCCCGGTAAAGTTTGCGCAAACCCCTGAACCATCGACCCGCACGTTACAGGCGGCAACTGCCCAGTCTTTGGATTTCAACGTTGCTCGCCATTGGCTTCGATGTCGGCAATAAGCGCCTTCATTTCAGCGATTTCACGCCGCTGGGTTGCGGCAATCTCGTCCGCCAACCGCCGCACCCGCGGATCGCTGATTTGCGCGCGCTCGCTTGTCATGATCGCGATGGAATGATGCGGGATCATGGCCGACATGTATTCCGTGTCGGTAATGCTTGTTTGGCTGCGCACCAGCCACAAGGCACCCCCGAAGGTGGCTGCTGCTGCTGCCAGAACAATCAGGTTTCGTGCCCGGCTGGGATACATTCCCCACATGAATGCCAGCATGACCACCATCATCGCTGCTCCCATGACCAGAGCCATCCAAAAGCGCGTTTCGCTCCAGAACACGTGATCGAGCGCGTAGGTATTCAGATACATCAAGACGAACATCACGATCGTGCTGGTCGCGATCATCGCCATGAACCGCCAATAGGGCTTGCCGTTCGCCGAGCCGGTTTGCTTTGCTTGTCGTCCTGCCATCTCTGCCGTTCCTTCCGCTCGGGCAACGGGTATGAACTAGCAGCGGTTCGGCATTTGCGGCAAAGCGAGCCGCTGGCAAGCTATTCTACCGTCACGGATTTGGCGAGGTTGCGCGGCTGA
>DAIQNP010000048.1:0-12361 GCA_036788335.1 Erythrobacter sp. | reverse complement strand
GCGCTGGTGAGCCTGGTCGATGCCGACCGCCAGTGGTTCAAGTCGCGCTTCGGGCTCGACGCGAACCAGACTTGCCGCAGCGACAGTTTTTGCGGCCATGCCATTACGGGCGACGCAGTGATGGTGGTGCTAGACGCGGCAGCCGATCCCCGCTTTCGTGCGAACCCGCTGGTCACCGGCGACCCGCATATCCGCTTTTATGCCGGCGCGCCGCTGGTATTGGAAAGCGGCCACAATGTCGGCACGCTGTGCCTGATCGACCCCGCGCCGCGAAAGCGATTCGATGCGCATGAGCAAGACATCCTAGCCCTGATGGCAGGCCAGGTCGTCGGCCTGCTCGAAGCTGCGCGCCTGCGCCAGCAGCAGCGGATCTCGCAACTGATCGCCGAGACCACCAGCGACGCCTTCGTCTGTTCCGATCCGCACAGCCGGATCATCCTGTGGAATCGGGGGGCCGAGACGATGTTTGGCTGGAGCGCGAAGGAAGCGATCGGCCAAAGCCTCGAACTCATCATCCCTGACCGGCACCGGCAGGCGCATCATCACGGTATGGCCGGCCTGCGCGCTCGCGGGCCGATCAAGCTGGTCGGCAAGACGGTCGAGGTGCCCGCGCGCTGCAAGGACGGGCGCGAAATTCCGGTCGAACTTTCACTCGGAATGTGGCCTGCACCCGGCCTTTGTGAGCCTGAGGGCTTTGCCGCGATCATCCGCGACGTGTCCGCCCGCCACCACGCCGAATCCCAGCTCGCCCGTCAAGCCGCTGCGATCGCAGCAGCCGAGGACGGTATCGCCCTCACCGATGCCAATGGCTGCTTCCAATACATGAACCCTGCTCACGCCCGGATGTTCGGCTACGAAGCGGTCGATGAACTGATTGGGTGTCAGTGGAGTATGCTCTACCACGCCGACGAGGCGCAATGGATCAGGGACGTCGTCATGCCGGCGCTTGGTGCGCGCGGGCAGTGGCGCGGCGAAACTCGCGGCCGGAAGCGTGATGGCAGCGCAGTGGAGCAGGAAATTTCGCTCTCGCTGTCCGAGGAAGGCGGGATCGTCTGCGTCACCCGCGATGTCGGACAGCGCCGGGCGATAGAGCGCGAAGGTGCGCAACTGCGCGAACAGGTCATGCTGGCCCAGCGACAGGAGGTCGTCGGCCAGCTCGCCAGCGGCATTGCACATGACTTCAACAACGTGATTGCAGCGATCGCCAGCACGGCCGAACAGTTGCGTATCTGCGGGGATGAGCAAGTCCGGCAGCAGGCGCTGCGGATCAAGTCGGCGGCCACGAGTGCGGGCGGGCTGGTCGACAAGCTGATGAACATCGGTCGCCGTACGCCGGAACTCAAACTGATAGACTTGCGCCGCACGGTGTGGAGCGCGCGCGATCTGGTCGCCCCAAGTCTCGCCGATCCGCTGCACCGGATCGAGCTCGACCTGCCTGGCACCCCCCTGCTGGGCATGGCCGACGAGACCGAAGTGACGCAGGTGCTGCTCAACCTCGTGCTCAATGCCCGCGATGCGCTAAGGGCTGGCGAGGTGGGCCGGATCAAGCTCGAGGTCATGCCGGCGCTGTCTTACCGGCCCGAAGGAACCGTCGTGGTCGGCAGCGTGCCCGATGTGCCGGCTGCCGTTATCCGCATCAGCGACACCGGCTGCGGCATCGCACCGGACGATATCGCACGCGTGTTCGAGCCGTTCTATACCCAGAAAGGCGCCGATGGCACCGGGCTCGGGCTTGCGGTGGTGGCCGGAATCATCGCCGGCAACCGCGCCTCGCTGGCCATTCAGAGCTGGCCGGATTGCGGCACTGTGTTCGAAGTGTGCTGGCCGCTCGAACCGATCCGCGATGATCAGGTCGATGACAGCGGGGCCCAAGGGGCGACCGGCCTGCGTCTTACAGGCCAATCGGTGCTGGTCGCTGAGGACGAGCCGGTGATGCTCGATCATCTCGCGACCCTGCTCCAGGATCTGGGTATGACCGTGGCCGCCTGTGCTCGGCCCAAAGACGCACTGGCGGCATTGCGGGCTAATCCTGCGGCATGGGACCTGCTCGTCACCGATTACCTGATGCCGGGCATGACTGGCGCGCACCTCGCCGAGGCGGCCCGGCAGTTGCGACCCGATCTGCCGGTGCTGTTGCTTACCGGAATGCCGCGCGGACCGCAGTTGCAGGAGCGGGTGTCGGGCCAATATGACGCTGTACTGGCCAAGCCGGTCAATGCCGCCAGCCTTGAAGCAGCCGCTGCAACCGCACTGGCCGCTGCGCGCGACAGGCACCGCACGTCCACGTCCTAAGCGCGGATTGTTCCGGTGGGCGCTTTTCAGCCGCCGCGCTTGTCTGTAAGGCCGCGGCTCATGGGATTTGGCCAGAACATTCCGCTTGCCGGCATTTTGCTTGCGGCCGTGTCGTTCATGGCGATGCTGCTGCTCGGCGTCGATCCGGCGATCGGGCTGGCGGTGGTGGTGGTCTGGGTCGGATCGCTGCTGCTGGCCGCCGGACGCCCACCCGAACCGCCAAAATTGCCCGCGCCCAAGCGGCTTAACCTCGATCTGGTCAGCGACCTGATCGAGAATTCCACCACGCCGCTGCTGGTGACCGAACGGAACACCATAGCGCTCGCCAATCGCGAAAGCCGGCGATTGCTGGGGCAGCATGTCATCGGTCAGGACGTTCGTGTGGCGCTTCGCCAGCCCGAAGCAATCTCGTTGCTCAACGAAGACCGCAATGGCGAGGCGATCGTGCGCGGACTGGTGCGAAGGCAGGACATCTGGCAGATCAAGCGGCAAGCGATCGATGATCGGATCGCGATGCTGGAACTGATCAACCAGACCGCCGAAGCCGATATCAGCCGAGCCCATACCGATTTCGTCGCCAATGCCAGCCACGAATTGCGCACGCCGCTGGCAGCGATCCTGGGCTATGTCGAGACGCTGCGCGAAAGTGCCGATGGCCTTGATTCGGCTACGGCGCAGAAATTTCTCGGAACGATCGAACGCGAGGCCCAAAGATTGCACGCGCTGGTCAGCGATCTGATGAGCTTGTCGCGGGTGGAGGCAGAAAAGCACGACCTGCCGCGTAACCGGATCGATCTGCAATCGCTGGTCGAGCGGGGGGCAGTGGATGCTGCCGGCTCGATCCGGATCGACCGGCTCGACATCAAGCTGCTGGCCGGTCCCTGCGTCTATGGCGATTTGCATCAGCTCGAACAGGTAGTCCGCAACCTTGTAGACAACGCGCTCAAATATGGTTCGCCCGGCACGCCAGTGCAGGTGACGCTGGATCTTTCGCGTGACAATCAGGCCCGGATTACAGTGAACGATCAGGGTGATGGGATCGCGCCGGAACATATCCCACACCTCACCCGCCGCTTCTATCGCACCGATCCGGGCCGCAGCCGGGCCTCGGGCGGGACCGGGCTTGGCTTGGCCATCGTCAAGCACATCGTCGAACGCCATCGCGGTCGGCTGGACATCGACAGCAAACTTGGCCGCGGCACTCGCGTGGTGGTGCGGCTACCGCTGATCGAGGAACCGGCAGAGCCGGTTGGAGCCCCGGCCGAGACCCTGGTCGGGCCAACGCCGCAACCGCATCCCCAAGAGTTGTCATAGCTGTGTCTTATTTTTTCAACATCCGCCGGCCATGGCAGCATAGATGTATCACTGCCGGGGGTAACAGGTTCTCTTCATGTCGCCGATAATGCTCATCCTGATTGCCATCGGGCTCGGACTGGCCGGTTGGCTTGCGGGCCGGGCGAAGGCGTGGAGCTTCCAGACCGGCGATCCCGCGACGCGGCCCACCTCACGCCCGATCTATCACGCGTGGTATGTGGCGGTCTGGGTGGTGGTGCCGGTGTTGGCATTCATCGCCCTGTGGTCCTTCGCCGCCCCGCAGCTGGTAATCCAGAGCGTGTTGTCTTCGCCCGCCGCGGCCGGCCTGCCCGCCTTCGGGTTCGAGCGCGATGCCTTCCTCAACGAAGCCCGCGCGGTCGCTACTGGCAATGCGCTGGGCGTGTTCAACGATCAGGCGCAGGCGCTGGTCGAGCCCTACCGGGAAGCGCTGTCGCGCTACAACCTCATCGGCATTGTCATCACCGTGGTGATCGCACTGGCTGGCGGTATCTTTGCCTTCCTTCGCCTGCGCCCCGATTTCAGCGCCCGTACCAAGGTCGAACGCACCGTGATGGTCACCCTCCTGCTGGCCTCGCTGGTGGCAATCCTCACCACGTTCGGCATTTTCGCCAGTCTGGTGTTCGAGACGGTGCGGTTCTTCGGCATGGTGTCACCAATCGACTTTCTGTTCGGCACGTTCTGGAATCCTGACCCGATGAGCGATGCGGCCACGACCGACGGTTCGCGTTACGGCGCGGTGCCGTTGTTCTGGGGCACGATCTTCATTGGCGCGATCATCGCCATGATCGTGGCCATCCCACTCGGTCTGATGAGCGCGGTCTACCTGACCCAATATGCCGATCCGCGGGTTCGGGCATGGGTGAAGCCGATGCTCGAAATTCTCGCCGGGGTGCCGACCGTGGTCTATGGCTATTTCGCCGCGCTTACGGTGGCACCGGCGATCCGCGATGCTGCCTACGCGATCGGGCTGACCAACGCCTCGACCGAAAGCGCGCTGGCGGCGGGGCTGGTGATGGGGGTGATGATCATTCCCTTCGTGTCCTCAATGGCGGACGATTCGATGGCGGCTGTGCCGGGTGCGATGCGCGACGGAAGCCTCGCGATGGGCGCGACCAAGTCTGAAACCATTCGCCGGGTACTGTTTCCCGCAGCTCTGCCCGGCATTGTCGCTGGCATCATGCTGGCCGTCAGCCGCGCGATCGGTGAAACCATGATCGTGGTGATGGCCGCTTCGACCGCGGCCAATCTCAGCGCCAATCCACTCGAGCGGATGACCACGGTCACGGTGCAGATCGTCAAGCTGCTGACTGGCGAAGGCAGCTTCGATCATCCAGCCACGCTCAGCGCCTTTGCCCTGGGCTTCGTGCTGTTCATGGTGACGCTGGCGCTCAACTTTGTCGCCCTGCGCGTCGTCAAGCGTTTCCGCGAGGCTTACGAATGAGTAGTTCCGCCCTTCCCCCGCCCAGTGTGCCGGCTGGCGCGATTGCCGCAGCGCTGGCTTCGGCGAACGCGCCTGCCACCCGCCCGACTCGCACCCCGGCCTTCGAAAAGCGCCTCGCTCAGCGTTACCGCTCCGAGCGCAATTTCCGCCGCGTCGGTCTGGCTGCGGTGATCTTCTCGGTCGCGGTGCTGGTGTTCCTGCTGGGCAATATGCTGATCAACGGCATCGGCGGCTTCCAGCGCGCCGAACTGGCCGTGACGATCGACTTTCCCGAAAGCGGCGTGAGCGGCGATGCGGTCTCGCTCACCGCGCCAAGCGCCATGCAGACGCTGGAGATGCAGGGCCTGCCCGACGTCGTCGAATTCTACACCGAACGCGATTTGGGAGCCGACGCGGCAGCAGAAATCTCGCCCGACGCCTGGCGCGACGTGGCAGCCGCACTGGCGCAGGACCCGGACCTGATTCGGCAGACCCATACCTTTCAACTGCCCGCCTCCTCCAAGCTCGCCGCCGGGCTGGCCGATGAAGGATCGCCCGAAATGCAGGCGCTAGCACAGCGGCTGGTGAGCGAGGGCAAGCTGCGCGAAAACTGGGATCTCGGCTTCCTCGCCCGGTCTGATGCCACCAGCCCGCAAGCGGTCGGCATCTGGTCGGCGCTCAAGGGCTCCATCCTGACGATGTTGGTCACGCTGGCGCTGGCCTTCCCGATCGGGGTGCTGGCGGCACTCTATCTCGAGGAATATGCGACGCGCAACCGCTGGACCGATCTGATCGAGGTGTCGATCAACAATCTGGCGGCGGTGCCTTCGATCATCTTCGGGCTGCTGGGGCTGGCGATCTTCCTGGCGATTTTTCCCAACCTGCGTTCGGCGCCGCTGATCGGCGGGATGACCCTGGCGCTGATGACCATGCCGGTAATCGTTATTTCCGGACGCAACGCGATCAAAGCGGTGCCGCCGTCGATCCGCGACGGCGCGCTCGCGATAGGCGCTTCGCCGGTGCAGGTGGTGTTCCACCACGTGCTGCCGCTGGCAATGCCGGGGATGCTGACCGGGACCATCATCGGCATGGCTCGTGCGCTCGGCGAAACCGCGCCGCTGCTGATGATCGGGATGCGCGCCTTCGTCGCCACCCCGCCCGACGGCTTCACCTCGCCGGCCACGGTTCTGCCGGTCCAAATCTTCCTCTGGTCGGACGAAATCGATCGCGGCTTCGTCGAGCGCACCAGCGCGGCCATCATCGTGCTGCTGCTGTTCCTCCTCGCGATGAACGGCCTCGCCATTTACCTCCGTAACAGATTCGAGAAACGCTGGTGACCCTGATACATCCCGATATGGAAGACGAAGGCGCGAAGATCCGCGCGCGCGAGGTCTGTGTTTTCTACGGCGACAAGATGGCCATCGACCACGTGTCGATCGACATCTCGCCCGATTACGTCACTGCCTTCATCGGCCCGTCGGGCTGCGGCAAGTCGACCTTCCTGCGGTGTTTCAATCGCATGAACGACACGATCGGCGCAGCCAAGGTGACGGGGCAGATCGAACTCGACGGCGAGGATATTCATGGCGACCGGATGGACGTGGTCCAGCTGCGCGCGCGGGTCGGCATGGTGTTCCAGAAGCCCAACCCCTTCCCAAAGACGATCTACGAAAACATCGCCTATGGCCCCAAGATTCACGGGCTGGCGGAAAAGAAGGCCGATCTCGACGTGGTGGTCGAACGATCGCTGACTCGTGCAGGGCTATGGGACGAGGTCAAGGACCGGCTTGAGGATTCGGGCACGGCCCTGTCGGGCGGGCAGCAACAGCGCCTGTGCATTGCCCGGGCGATTGCGGTTGACCCGGAGGTGATCCTGATGGACGAACCGGCCTCGGCGCTCGACCCGATCGCCACCGCCAAGATCGAGGAACTGATCGATGACCTTTCCGGTCGCTACGCCATCGTGATCGTCACCCACTCGATGCAGCAAGCCGCGCGTGTCAGCCAACGCACCGCCTTCTTCCACCTTGGCAAGATGGTGGAATACGGTCCGACCTCGGAAATCTTCACCAATCCGATCGAGGAACGGACCAAGGATTACATCACCGGGCGGTACGGGTGATGGCTGAACACACGGTCAAGGCGTTCGACGAAGACATCACTCGCCTGCGTGGCCTGATCGCAGAAATGGGCGGACTGGCCGAAGTCGCTATCCATGAAGCGCTCGATGCGTTGGTGCGGGGCGACGTCGAACTCGCTGAAGGGGTGGTCGCGCGCGACAAGAAGATCGACGCGCTCGAAGTCGAGGTCGACAAGCTCTCGGTCCGGATTATCGCCCTGCGTGCGCCGATGGCCGACGATCTGCGCGAAGTGATCGCGGCGCTCAAGATCGGCGGTGTGATCGAGCGGATTGGCGATTATTCCAAGAATATCGCCAAGCGGGTCGGCATGATCGAAGGCCGCGCCCGGTTCGAGCCGCTGACCCTGCTGCCCGCAATGGGCGAACTTGCCAGCGAGATGGTGCACGACGTGATGACCGCGTACGCTGCGCGTGACCCCGAACTGGCGCGCGAGGTGATCGCCACCGACTCCAAGGTCGACGCCTTCTATAACAGTATATTCCGCAATCTTGTCAGTCACATGGTAGAAAACCCTGCGACAATTTCGAGCGCGGCGCAATTGTTGTTCGTGGCTCGAAACATCGAACGGATCGGGGACCATGCCACCAACGTGGCCGAAATGGTTCACTTCGCTGCCACAGGCCTCTACCCGCCCGAGGAAGACCGCTAGGTCGGGGACGGGCAAACCGCCTGAATCGAAGCAGGATGGTTCTAACATTGTACTGGCCGGTTTCATCAAATTGTAGCCAAAATGAAACAAGCCACGCTTGTTGCTCTCCAACGGGGGCTTGAGGAGACTAACGCCATGTCCGCTGCCAAATTGCTTCTGGTTGAAGACGATCCGGCGCTGTCCGAACTGCTCGAATACCGCTTCCAGAACGAAGGTTATCAGGTCCGCTGCACCGGTGACGGCGACGAGGCGCTGGTGCTGGCATCCGAAGAAGTGCCTGATCTCATCATCCTCGACTGGATGATCGAAGGTACTAGCGGAATCGAGGTGTGCCGCCGGTTGCGCCGCGACAAGGAAACCGCGCACGTCCCGATCATCATGCTGACGGCGCGCGAGGCCGAGGATGACCGGGTGCGGGGGCTGGAAACCGGGGCGGACGATTACCTTACCAAGCCCTTCTCCCCGCGCGAACTGCTCGCTCGTGTGGCGGCGGTGATGCGCCGCATCCGTCCGGCACTGGCGGGCGAGACCATCGAAGTGGGTGATATCCGACTCGATCCGGTCGCACACAAGGTCCAGCGCCGTGGCCGCGCGCTGCAACTTGGCCCGACCGAGTACCGCCTGCTCAAGTTCTTCATGGAGAGCCCCGGCCGGGTGTTCAGCCGCGGTCAACTGCTCGACGGGGTGTGGGGCACCGGCTCCGACATCGAATTGCGCACGGTCGATGTCCACATACGCCGCCTGCGCAAGGCGATCGGTATCGACGGTGCCAAGGACCCGATCCGCACGGTGCGCTCGGCCGGATACGCGCTCGAACCCAGTTGAACCGTCAGCGGCACACGCCCGCCCAGCGCGGGCTCTGGTCGAGGTGGAAATGATCGGCGTGCGCGGCGTTGTAGTCGGGTGACAACACGGTAGCGAACCATTCGCAGGCTCCGTCGCGCGCGCGGCGTAGGAAGCGCGCGTTGTTGTCAGCGCCCTCGCCTGCAGCCTCACCGTCACCGGCTTCGCCCCAATCGGCAATCAGGCTGATGCGCCGTCCATCCTCCAGCACGAATGCCGAAATGTCGATCGCATTGGCGGTGGCGTGTTCGCTCCACGGCCCCTCTACGCTGCCATAGGTGCGGCGGCAGGAAAAGGCGCCGAGATGCTCGATCCTGGCGATGCCACTGCCGAAAATCTCCTGCGCGGCCGTTTCGAGTGTCTTGCTCCGCCACAATTCGAGCGCGGCTGCCGCCGGGCAGGTGACCGGGGGCGTATCGGGCGCGAGCGGATAGTCGTCGAGCCGGGTTCGATCAGGCCGGGCGCATTCGCCCTCCCCCACCGGATCGAGCGCGGTGAATGCCAGCCCGCTGCGCGCCAGAACGGCGCGGCAGGTCGCTACATCGTCCTTCATCGCCGCCAGCTTCGAACTCGTCGCCAGGCCGACCGGATCACGCAGGTCGAGCGGGGCGGTCGGGTCGTGTTCGGGATGGTCCTTGATCCACCGCCATCCGGTAAAGATCAGGATCGCGGCGATCGCCAGCAGGATCAGCCTCCGTTCGGTGCGGAAGGTTCCGATCCGGTGGCTGATCCGGGTTGGCGATGGCTTGCGGCCCATGCCTAATGAAAGTCCCGAGACTTCGGAAGTATCCGGTGATCGCGCGGATGACCGGTGACATTGGGGCGGGGAGCGAGCTCGTCGATCATTTCACGCGGGGTCACCGGTTCGCGCGCCTGCGCGGGCTTACGCCCCGTCAGCGGCACGTTGACGTGATCGGCGCGGGCCAGCGGCGCGCTCAGCAAATCGTCGGACAGAGCGTGCAACGCCTGCGTCGCATCGGTCATCGCCTGCACAATCACGTGAATCACCTCGTCATCATATTCGACCCGGCCGCGCACTTCCATCAGCCGTGCGCCCATGACGACCTTGCGGTTCTTCTCCTTGAGATCGGGCCAGATGACGAGGTTGATCACCCCGGTCTCGTCCTCCAGCGTGATGAAGGTCACCCCCTTGGCACTGCCGGGCCGCTGGCGGATCAGCACCACGCCTGCAACCTGCACCATGCTGCGGAACTTGCGCGCGCGCAGGTCGCAGGCGCGCACGAAGCCGCGTTCGGCGAGACCTGCGCGCAGGAACGCCATCGGGTGCGCTTTCAGGCTGAGGCGGGTGGTCTGGTAATCGGCCACCACCTCTTCGGACACGGACATGGCGGGCAACTGCGTCTGGATGCGTTCGGCCCCTTCCTCGCGCACGGCGGCAGCGCGGAACAGCGGGAGGTCGACGGCAGACGTCAGGCTGCGCGCATCCCATAATGCCTGTCTGCGGGTGAGGCCCAGCGAAGTGAAGGCATCGGCGCTGGCGATCCGCTCGATATGCGCAGGCGACAGCCCGGTCCGGCGGCGCAGGTCGGCGATGTCGCGATAGGCCCCGCGTTCCTCGCGCTCCGCCACCAGCGCGGCGGCGATATGTTCGGGCAGCCCGTCGATCTGCCGCAGGCCGAGCCGCAGGGCGCAATCCTCTGCCACCGCGAGAGGATTGCGTGTCTCGAGCGTGCAGTCCCACGCGCTGGCGTTCACATCGACCGGCAGCACGCGCACCCCGTGCTCGGCCGCATCGCGCACGATCTGCGCGGGCGCGTAGAACCCCATCGGCTGCGAATTGAGCAGGCCGCAGGCGAAGGCGGCCGGGAAGTGGCATTTGAGCCAGCTCGACACATAGACCAGCTGGGCGAAACTCGCCGCGTGGCTTTCGGGAAAACCGTATTCGCCGAAGCCCCTGATCTGGTTGAAGCAGCGCTGGGCAAAGTCACGGTCGTAGCCGCGCGCCACCATGCGTTCGACCATCATGTCCTGCAATTCGTCCACCATCCCCCGGCTGCGGAAGGTTGCCATCGCCTTGCGCAAGCGGTTGGCCTCGAGGCTGGAGAACTTGGCCGCATCCAATGCGATCTTCATCGCCTGTTCCTGAAAGATCGGCACGCCCAAGGTGCGCCCAAGAATGCTGGTGAGCTCGTCGGGTGGGCCATGCTCCGGCGCGGGCGCAGGGATTTGCACCGCTTCCGCGCCCCGGCGGCGCTTCAGATAGGGGTGCACCATGTCGCCCTGGATCGGGCCGGGCCGTACAATCGCGACCTGAATGACCAGATCGTAGAATTCGCGCGGGCGCAGGCGCGGCAGCATGTTCATCTGCGCCCGGCTTTCGACCTGGAACACCCCGAGCGAATCGCCCTTGCGCAGCATCGCGTAGGTTTCGGGGTCTTCGCGCGGAACCGTAGCCAGCGTCAGCGCGCGACCGTGATGCGCCTCCAGCAGATCGAGGCATTTGCGGATGCAGGTGAGCATGCCGAGCGCCAGCACATCCACTTTCAGGATACCGAGCGCGTCGATATCGTCCTTGTCCCATTCGATAAAAGTGCGTTCGGGCATCGCGCCGTTGCCGATCGGCACTGTCTCGGTCAGCGCGCTTTCGGTGAGGATGAACCCGCCGACATGCTGGCCCAGATGGCGGGGCATTCCAATCATCTGCTCGGTGAGTTTGAGAACCCGCCGCAAGTGCGGGTCGGTCACGTCGAGCCCGGTTTCGGCGGCGTGTTTCTCACTGATCTCGCGTCCCCATCCCCCCCATACGGTGCGCGCGAGGGCGGAGGTGACGTCCTCGGACAGGCCCATCGCCTTGCCCACTTCACGGATCGCCATGCGCGGGCGGTAATGGATCACCGTGGCGCACAGTCCGGCGCGGTGGCGGCCATATTTGGCGTAGATGTACTGGATCACCTCCTCGCGCCGCTCGTGCTCGAAATCAACGTCGATGTCGGGCGGTTCCTTGCGTTCCTCGGAGATGAAGCGGTCGAACAGGAGCTGGTGCTTGGCCGGATCGACGCTGGTGATGCCAAGCACGTAGCAGACCGCCGAATTGGCAGCGCTACCCCGCCCTTGGCACAGGATCGGCGGATCGCACCCTCGCGCGAAATCGACGATGTCCTTGATGGTGAGGAAATAGCGGGCGAGATCAAGCTTGGCGATCAACGCGAGTTCGCGTTCGAGCGTGGCGCGCACGGTTTCGGGCAGGCCTTCCGGGTAGCGCTGCGCCGCCCCTGCCCAGGTTTCGGTTTGGAGGAAGGCCTGCGGGGTCAGCCCATCGGGGTGAATTTCCTCGGGGTATTCGTAGCGCAATTCGTCGAGGCTGAAATTGCACCGGTCCGCCACGTCCCTTGCAGCGCGAATTGCATGGGGCCAGCGGGCGAACAATCGTTGCATCTCCGCCGGGGATTTGAGGTGCCGCTCGGCATTGGGGTGGAGCAGGTGGCCTGCGCTCGCCACCGTGGTCTTGTGCCGGATCGCGGTCATCACGTCCTGCAGCGCTCGGCGTTCGGGTGCGTGGTAGTGGACATCGTTGGTGGCGAGCAGTCCAAGGCCATGCAGGCGAGCGAGGCCGTCAAGCCGCTCGATCCGGGCGATGTCGTCGCCGCGATAAAGGTAGCTTGCGGCGAGGTGGCGCAATGTCGGCAGCTGGCGGACAAGGTGGGGGAGGATGTCGGGGAA
>DAIQNP010000047.1:0-12387 GCA_036788335.1 Erythrobacter sp. | reverse complement strand
GTTTGGCGATAACAATCCGGGGGGCAAGCTGCCGGTCAGCTTCCCCCGCGCCACCGGGCAGGTGCCGGTCAATTACGACCACCTGCCCAGCGGACGCCCCGCTGACCCTGACATTGCCAAGGACACGGCGCGTTTCATGGATTTGCCGATCACGCCGCTCTACGCTTTCGGCCACGGGCTGAGCTACACCAGCTTCGCTTACGGCGATATTGCGCTTTCGGCCTCGCGCATCCCGGCCGATGGCGGAAGCGTGACCGTGACCACCCCGGTCACCAACACCGGCAGCCGAGCAGGCGACGAGGTGGTGCAGCTTTACATGCGCGATCCCGTCGCCAGCGTGTCGCGCCCGGTCAAGCAATTGCGCGGCTTCGCCCGCATTGCACTGCAACCGGGCGAGACGCGCAGCGTCAGCTTCACCCTCTCGGCGGACCAGTTCGCGTTGTGGAGCCACGACCGCGAGTGGTTGATCGAGCCGGGCACGATCGAGCTGATGGTGGGCAGCGCATCGGACGATATCCGGGCGCGTGCTGCCTTTGAAATTGTCGGAACAGCCAAGGGTAGCATCGAGCCTGCCGCCATCATGACGCCCGTTGCGATCGGAGAGCGGCCATGATGACCCGTCTGCTGGCGCTCGCGCTGACAACCGCGCTTGCCGCCCCGGTGCTGGCGGGGGAAGTGCGGCAGGTGCCGCATGGTATGGTGGTAACCACCGATGCCGGCGAACAGGTCAGGGTGTTGGCCTACAGGGACGGCACCTTCCGGATTACGGTGGCAGATGAACTGCCCGACGGACGCCCTACCGCGATGGTGGTGGAGGATGCCGATGGGGGGCCCACCTTCTCGCAGGCCGGCGCGGTTGCTTACCTCGTCACGCCCAAGGGATCGGCGGCGGTGGGCCTGATCGATGGCCGCGTAACAATGTTCGATCCGGACGGCGCGGTGCTGCTCGACGAATATGCGCCTGCCCGGACGATCACGCCGGTGAGCATCGAGGGGCAATCATGGCTGACCACCCGCGTCCAGTTCAATCGCGGCACCGACGAGGGCCTTTATGGTCTCGGGCAGCACCAGAACCGCCAGATGAACTACAATGGCGAGGATCTGGAACTCGCCCAGCACAATATGGCGATCACGGTCCGGTATCTGGTGTCGACCAAGGGTTACGGCCTGCTGTGGGACAATGCCTCGATCACGCGGGTGGGCGATCCCGAGCCTTATGCGAAGTTGGCGCTCGACTGGCGCGCGCAGTATTTTCTTGGCAACCGCGAGGTGCTGGACCGCGCCGAAAGCACCGTCGATTACCAGTATCTGCGTGATCAGGCGCGCTGGCCATCTGAGGCCAAGGCGGCGGTCGAGGCCGCGACAACCGGGCAGAACACGCAGGGCAATGCGGTGGAGACCCAACGGGTAGTGTGGACCGGCCTTTTCACGCCCGATCTGCCCGGCACCCACACCACCGCCGCCCCGCGCGAGCGGATGCCGCTCTATGTCCGCGCCGGGGCGATCATTCCCGCCGGACCCGACGTGCAATGGACCGGCGAGAACCCGCAAGGCCCGCTGACGCTGCACGTCTTTGCCGGAGCAGACGGCAGCTTCACGCTTTACGAGGATGAGGGCAGCGACATGGGTTATACCCGCGGCGCCTTTTCGCGAGTCCCGATGCGCTGGGACGATGCCGCCCGCACGCTGACGATTGGCGCACGCGCGGGCAGCTTTCCCGGCATGGCGACGGAGCGCGGACTGACGGTCGTGCTGCATGACGGGCGCGGGGCGGGCGAGGTGTTCGACCGCCGCGAGGGGCGCAGCCTGACCTACCGCGGCGAACCGCTGACCTTGACGTTCTGACCGACCGGGACCCGCGCATGAGACGAAAGCTGACGCCGCCGCGCTTGCCCCCGCTGGCCGTTGGATGATAGCGCTAACACGGAGAGGGGATGAATGATGAGCAAGGCCGATCATGGCCGCAGAGGCCGCGCATGAGCGCGTCGCCCGCAGCGCCGCAAGTCGAACCCGCAGCGGCCGCGAAACCGCTCGGGCGATACCGCTGGGGCATCTGCGCGCTGTTGTTCTTCGTCATCACCATCAATTACATTGATCGCCAGATCATCGGCGTGCTCAAGCCCGTGATCGAAGACGAGATGGGCTGGAGCGAGGTGGATTACGGCAACGTCGTGACCGCCTTTCAGGCGAGCTACGGCATCGGCCTGCTGGTGGTCGGGCGCTGGCTCGACCGGATCGGCACGCGCAAGGGCATGGCCATAGCCATCGCATTGTGGAGCCTTGCCGCCGGTTTCCATGCTGCGGCGAGCAGCGTGCTCGGCTTCATCTTTGCCCGCATCGCGCTCGGAGTCGCCGAGAGCGCGGCCTATCCCGGTGCGGTCAAGTCGATTGCGGAGTGGTTTCCCAAGCGTGAGCGGGCGTTGGGGGTCGGTTTCCTGAATGCCGGGGCCAATGTCGGCGTGTTGCTGACCCCGGTGATCGCCATCGGCATCGCGGGCCTCTACGGCTGGCGCGCTGCTTTTTTGGTGACCGGCGCGCTCGGTTTCGTCGTCTTGTGGGCTTGGCTGAAATACTATCGTCAGCCCGCCGAGCACACGCAGGTGACCGAAGCGGAGCTTGCGTGGATCAATCAGGACGGCGCGGATGCGCCTGGCGCGCCGCTTGGCTGGAAGGATGCGATCCGCCAGCGGCAGGCGTGGTTCTTCATCTGCGGCAAGTTCTTCACCGATCCGGTGTGGTACCTGTTCCTGTTCTGGCTGCCCGATTTTCTTGCCAAGACCCAAGGGATGGAGCTGTTTCCCAAGGGCGACAGCGGCATCCTCGCCACAATCGGCCCGGCGCTGATAGGGGTCTATCTGCTGGCTGATATCGGCTCGGTCGCGGGCGGGTGGCTGTCGTCGCACCTCGTCGGGCGCGGCTGGTCGGTTAACCGCGCGCGCAAGACCACCCTGTTCATCGCTGCGCTGTGCGCCCTGCCGATGGTGACCGTCGCCAGCGTGCCCGAACCGTGGATGGCGGTGCTGCTGATCGGGCTGGGCACGGCAGCGCATCAGGCCTTCAGTTCGAACATCTTCACCATGATCACCGACATGTATCCGCGCCGCGCGGTGGCGATGATCGCAGGGATGGGCGGCGCGGCGGGGTCGGTCGGCGGGATCCTGATCGCGCAAGCGACTGGGTGGACGCTCGAACTGACCGGGTCCTATGTGCCAATCGTGATCTATGCAGGGCTGGGTTACATGATCGCCTTCGTGATCATCCACCTGCTGGTGCCGAGGATGCTGCCCGCGCCGCTGAGGTAAGGGCCGGTCTTCGTGGCGAGCGTCAGACCGGCAGGTCGACCGTCACCACGCTGCCGCCAGCATTGGCGCTGGCATAGCAGGCTTCCATCAACAGCATGTCACGCAGGCCCATCTCCCCGGGCGTGCGGTGCGGCGTGCGATTGCGCACCGCCAGCGAGAAGCCGTCCACCTGCTCGGCAAACTGCGTCATGGGATCGCCCGCGCGGTAACTGCGCGGCGGTTCGCCGCCCAACTCCAGGCTGATGCGGTTGTCGCCGTAGGTGGTTGCCGGGTTCATCTCAATGCTGCCCTTGCTGCCGAAATAGCGCTGGCGCGAGACATAGGGATTCCAGCAATAGGAGGACGAGCCCTGCACGTTGATCCCGCTGGCCATGCGCAGTCGGTAGTCGATCGCGCCTTCCACTTCGGTAAAGCGCGGATCGCCTTCGGGCGTGGCATAGGCTGCCGACACCGCCACCACCCGGTCGCCCGGCAGCATGATCAGCGAGGTGTTGATGCCGTAGACGCCAATGTCCCACATCGACCCGCCCCCGCCGAGCGCCTTTTCGAGCCGCCACTTGTGCGGCGGATATTCGGGATTGGCATCGAAGCCGTGATCGGCGGAGACGAAGCGCATCTTGCCTAGCTCCCCATCAGCAATGCGGCCCAGCACGTGCCTGTTATTTGGTTCGAAATGCACCCGGTAGGCTACGCCAAGCTGCCGGTCGGCCGCGCGCGCCGCCGCGATCATCGCCCGCGCTTCGGCCGATGTCGACGACATCGGCTTCTCGCACAGCACATGCTTTCCCGCTTCGAGTGCCCGGATCGTGTATTCGGCATGCAACCCGGTCGGCAAAACATTGTAGACGCAGTCGATTTCGGGGTCGTCGGCAATCGCATCGTAGTTGTCGTAGCCGTAGAACCGCGAGACCCCGTAACGCGCGCCGAGCATCTCGGCCTTGTCGCGATTGCCCGAAACGAAAGCGGTCATGCGCGAATGGCGGGCGGTGGCAAACCCGGGGATCACCTGCCCGACGCCGAAGCTGCCGAGCCCGACGATCGCCCATCGCAGCTTGTCGCCGGGCACTTCGGGCAAGGGCGGATCGCCGATCAGCGGTTGACCCTCGGCCTGCTGGGCAAAGGCCTTACCCCCGCTCATTGCGAAGGTTGCGACGGCCCCGATCGAGAGCGCCTCGCGCCGCGTGGTTGCGCTACCATTTTTGTCGCTGATCATGTCGGGTTCCTTCGCGGATTGCGAGGTTAGCCTATGGTGTTCGCGGCGCCACGTCACCCGCAATCGGCATCTCGATGCGAAGAATAGCCTCGTGGCAGAGGCAGGTCGTGCAGAGCGTGCAGCGACGGGCCGAGCTCGTCAGGGCTTGCGGCTGCCTGACAGGACGTAGACCGCAAAAGACAGGAGCAGGATCGCGCCCGCTTCGAACAACACGTTCTCCGGTGCCATGTCCTTGCCCTGCAAGACGATCAGCCGGGCGATGGCGGTGATGGCGATGAAGATCGGGTAGATAAAGAACGATCCCTTGCCGGTGTAAAACACCGCGATCATCCCGATCACCTCGGTGTAAAGAAACATCAGCAGGATGTCGGCGAGGTTGATCGTGCCGCGCTGATAGACGGTGACAACTTCGGTCCCGGCGGCAACGAAGGTCATCACCGCAGTGACGATCAGCAGCAGCTGTTCGGCAAGACTGAAGGCCCGTTCGGCGCGCGGCGAGCCCTTGGGGGCGGTGAGCGCCTGTTCATCAGGGGGATCGTCCGCCGACATCGTGTCGTCGATACCCCTTCAATTGCCCGAACGGCGGGTTGCCGGGCGGGTCAGGTGCTGCGGCTCTGCTTGACCAGTTCGGCCAGCCGCATACTCGCGCCCGCCACGGTCTGGCGGGCATGATCGGCGCCGACCGAGTTCGCGGTCGCGGCAGCTTCGGCAAACAGCCGACCGCCAACCGATACCACGGTCGGATGCTCGGCCGGGACCAGCCGCGAATGTTCGACCGCGCTGCGCAGGCCGGTCAGCGCCTGTTGGCGCGGCAGCGCTTCAGACAACCCGATATCGAGCGCGTCAGGCCGCTGTGCCTTCAATTGGTTGAGCAGGGCGTCCTCACTGTCGGGGAACGCCATTTCGACATGCCAGCCGGCATCGGTGAACTGATCGGCCAGCAGCGTGGTGCCAAGCATGTGGGGCTCGCCGGGCGCGGTCGCCAGCAGGATCGAATAGCGGCTGTTGCGGATCGTCTGCGGAGTCGGATGATAGCGCACCGCGTGTCCCGCCAGTTGCAACATGCTGAGTGCGATGGTCAGATCGAGTTCGCTGCATTCGTCTTCGAGCCAGGCATCGCCCAGCGCGCGGGCGGTCGGCTCGATCAGCAGGCTGAGGATTGCGCCGCTGGTCCATCCCTGGTCTGCCAGTGAAGCCATCAGGGCGTTCAGTCGAATATCATCGGCATCGAGCGACAATTGCACCAGCTTTCGCACATAGCCGGCCACCGCAACCGGAGCCTCGGCTTCGGTCGGGGGGGGGGTGCCCTGCCAGTCGAAGCGGTTGCAGAACAACAGGTCCCAGTCCGAAAACAGGCGAGCGGGCACGACATGCTCGCTCAGGACTTCGATTTCGCTATGCCGCTGATCCCTGGCGACCGAATTCCAGATCGCCTCGAGTCCCTCGGGCGGGCCTTCGAGCGTTTGCAGAAAGCGGCCGTCCTCGAACAACAGCATCCCGGTTACCCCCAGCGCGCGATTGCGCCTGCGGGCCTTGCTCGCCAGCGACTGCAATTCACTCACGCTGGGCGTCGAGGTGGCTCTGCTGCGATAGGTGAGACAGCCGATCCACGACTCCTGTCCCACCGGCACGGTTTCCTGTTCAGGCACGAATGCGACCCTCCCTTTTCGGTACGGAAGAGGGCTGATGCGCAGCGGCATCGAAACAGGCTGCGTCAGCTTGGCGAAGATCCCCTTCCGCCATTATGTCATTGTTCGGCAGGTATCCTGGCTGCGTTGTCTGAGCCACGACGCCTGTCGCCGTAGTGCATTGTCTGACGGGTTCCATGTCGAAATCCCGAATTGCTCAACGGCCTGCATCGCTCTCCTCCAGCAGCGCCGATTGGTAACATCCGTCAATGTGGGGGATACGTCAAGTAGCGTAGGGAGGATGCGGGGCTTCCACCTAGGAAGAGATAATTTTCGTGACCTGCGCATGGCTTCGGATGATCGAATCCATCGCACGGCTGATCCAATTTTGCGCAACGACTCGGAACCCATCCGGATCGCTGGCGCTATGTTGGGTTGGGGCGAAGCAAGGAGAAGTCATGGCCGCACGCGCATATTGGTCGGGCCAGATCAGGCTCGCACTGGTTTCGATCCCGGTCGAGATCTTCGCCGCCACCAAGACCGGTGCCAAGGTCAGCTTCAATCAGATCCATCAGCCCAGCGGCAAGCGCATCGCCTATGAAAAGGTCGTGCCCGGCATCGGCCCGGTCGACCGCGACGAAATCATCAAGGGCTATGAGATCTCGCGCAACAACTATGTCCTGATCAAGGAGGAGGAGATCGAGGCGGTGCGTATCGAAAGCAAGCGCACGCTCGAACTGGTGCAATTCGTCGAGGCACACGAGATCGATCCGCTGTATTACGAAAAACCCCATTACGTTGCTCCCAAGGACGAACTGGCCGAGGAAGCGTTCATCGTGCTGCGCGATGTGTTGCGGCAGGCGCGCAAGGTCGGGCTGGCTGCGCAACCAACGCGGCAGCACCGTCGTGCTGCCCTATTCAGCGCGCGCTCGCAGCGGCGCGCCGGTAGCGGTCCCGATCGCCTGGAACGAGTTGAAGGGGATGGGGGATGCGCACCCCTTCTCCATCGACGATGCCAAGCGCCTGCTCGACCGCGCCGCCTCGCGCACGCTGGCCGGATGGGGCTTTGCCGAGCAAGCGCTGCCGTCCATCTGACGCACCCCTATTTCTGCAAGTACAGGACCGCCACACTCGAAACTGGCCAACGCTGTATTTGTCTGACAAATGGATGCAGGAGAGACGAGGGGAGATACCATGAAAACAGTATGGGCAAGCGCGCTGGCAGCGGGCATCGGTCTGGCATCGGGCGCCGCAGTGCAGGCCGCCGATGCGCACCGCGAGGTGGCGGGCGCGTTGCAGGACGGAACCCCGGTCGAAGCTGTGGTGTTGTCAAATCGGACCGGGGTATCCGCGCGGGTCCTGACCTATGGCGCCACGCTCAAGTCGCTGATTGCGCCTGATAGCAAAGGGCGTCCGGCCGATATTGCGCTGGGTTATGACACGGTCGCTGATTACGAGGAGTATCCCAATTACTTTGGTGTGACCGTAGGCCGCTTCGCCAACCGCATTGCGGGCGGGCGCTTCACGCTCGATGGGACGGCCTATCAACTGCCGCTGAACGATGGCACCAACAGCCTTCACGGCGGAACAAGCGGGTTCGACAAGCGCAACTGGCGCATCCTCGAGGTCGTCAGCGGCCCGGTGGCGCGGGTGGTGCTGGCGCTCGACAGCCCCGCTGGCGATCAGGGCTATCCCGGCAACCTTGCGGTCCGGGTGACCTATACGCTGGATGAAGGCGGTGATCTGGGCATCCTGTTCGAAGCCTCGACCGACGCGCCAACGGTCGTCAACATGACCAACCACGCGCTGTTCAACCTGGCCGGGGTGGGCGCGCAGCAGGGGGCGATGGACCACTGGCTGATGATGCCCGCAGGCCGCTATACCCCGGTCGACGATGCGCTCATCCCGACCGGAGAGCTTGCGCCTGTGGCTGGCACGGTGTTCGACTTCACCCAGCCGCGCCAAATCGAGGACGGCTTGCGCGATGGCCGCGATCCGCAGATCGTCAAGGGCCGAGGCTATGACCACAACTGGGCGCTCGACAAGGGCCGCACTGCCGCGCCCGAGCTGGCCGCGCGGCTGGTGCATCCGGCATCGGGCCGGGTGCTCGAAGTGCTGACGACCGAGCCGGGCTTGCAATTCTATTCGGGCAATTTCCTGGACGGGACGCTGAGGGGCAAGGGCGGGACGGTCTACCGCATGGGCGACGGCATCGCGCTCGAACCGCAGACCTTTCCAGACGCCCCGAACCAAAGCGCCTTTCCGAGTGCGCGGGTCGATCCGGGCACGCCTTATCGCCACCAGATGATCTACCGGGTGTCAGTCGCGCCCGGATCTTGAAACGCGGGCGCGCTGGTGAAGGTGGCGCGCAGATAGGCGTCGGCGACGAGGCGCAGGGGGGTGAAGTCTGCCGCGCTCCGGCCCGCGGCGATGGCGGCGGCAAAGTCGTGGTAGACCGACCGGTATTCGCGGTCCTCGCCTTCGATCCGGGCATCGGGCGTGGTCAGCACGCGCCCGCCTTCGGATAGCAGCAGTTCGCCTGCATCCGTCGCGATGCGGATGTCCCAGGTCTGCAGCCCCTCTTGGAGGAAGTCCATTGCCACGCGCACCGGAACACCGCCAGTGTCGCGCATCGTCATCGACCCCGCAATCGGCGCGGCGCAGTTGACCGGAACGGCGAGCGCAGCGGCTTCGACCAAAAGCGCGCGCGGCAGGATATGGGTCGCGATGCTCAGCGCGTTGATCGCCGGATCGAACACGCCGAACCCGCCCGTAGCGAAAATCCACGCCTGCCCCGGATGCCAGACGCGCACGTCCTCTTTCCAGACGATCTCGACCGACCGCAGCGTCTTGCCAGCCAGCCACACCTGTGCCGGTTCGACCGCAGCGGCATGGCGCGAGTGCCATGCGGTGTAGAGCGTCGTGCCCTGTTCTGCGGCCAGCGTGGCAAGCGCTTCGGCTTCGGAGAGCGTGGCGCAGGGCGGCTTTTCGACCAGCACGTGCTTGCCCGCCGACAGCGCCTGCGCAGCGATGGCAAAACGGTGCTGCGGCGGAGTACAGACCGCGATGGCATCCACCGGGGCGCCGCTTGCCAGCAGCAGGTCGAGGCTGGCGAAGTGCGGCGTGCCAAGCTCCGGCGCGGCCACGGGATCGACCGTCGCAGCCAGCGCGAAGTCGGCGTTCCCACGGAGAGCGGGCACATGCTGGTCACGCGCGATCTTGCCGAGTCCGGCGACCGCGATCCGGATCGTCACAGCGCCAGCACTGAGGTCAGAGCAGCGGGTTGCGGGTCAACCGCGAGCGGATTGCGCAGGGGCAGCGTGAAGGGCGCGGCCTCGATCTCGAACACGTCGCCGTCCTGCGTCGCGAAACCGTCGGCAAAGCTGGCGGTGGAGGTGCCGAAGAAATGCACATGCACATCGCCGGGGCGGCGGAACAGCGCATATTTGAAATGGTGGTGTTCCAGGTTTGCGATGGAATGCGCCATGTTCGCCTCGCCGGTCAGGAACGGCTTTTCCCAAGCGACTGCGCCGCTGCGACGAATGCGCGCGCTGCCGCGCACGTCGTGCGGCAGGCAGCCCAGCAGCAGTTCGGGGCCGAGCGACGCCTGCCGCAGCTTGGAATGGGCCAGCCACAGGTAATTGTGCTTCTCGGTCACGTGGTCCGAATATTCGTTGGCGAGGCAGAAGCCCAGGCGGAACGGCGTGCCATCGGGGCCGATCAGGTAGATCCCGGCAATCTCGGGTTCCTCACCGCCGTCCTGCGCATAGGATGGGCGCGCCAGCGGCGCTTCGGGGGCGGTGAGGTGCTGGCCGTCGCCCTTCCAGAACCATTCGGGCTGCTGGCCGATATTGCCGGGCGCGGGTTTCCCGCCTTCGAGCCCTTCGAGGAACATCCGCATCGAATCGGTCGCTTCGCCGGCTGATGCCGCCTTGTGCATCCGGTCGCGCCCTTCGGCGCTGCCGAGATGGGTGAGTCCGGTCCCGGCGAGCGTCAGGTGCGCTGGATCGACGTGATCAATGGGCGACATCAGCCGACCGGCGTCAAGTTCGGCAGCGACATCGACCTGCACCCCGCGCGGCTCTTCGGCGAGCATCTCCGCCAGCGTCCGCCCTGCCGCGGTGGCAGCCTCGGCCAAGGCGTAGGTGGAGGCAAAGCCCTCCACCACATGAGCGGTGTCGCCATTGCTGACCAGCAGTTGGCGGGTGTGATCGTCGAGGCGGCGTTGAAGCAATCTCACGTGGGTCATGTCCTTAGAAGAGAAGAATGCCGCGCTCGGTCTGGGTGACCGGAAGGATCAGGCCGTCGTCGGAAAAGCGCATCCGTTCGACTGCCACCGCGCGGCGTCCGATGGCACCGTGCTGATCGCCGACCGTCAGTGAGGCGGTGTGGTAGAACAGGTACCACTCGCCCTTGAACTCGGCGATGCCGGGATGGATCGTGAAGCTGTTGGCCGCGCTGCCGGTGATCTCGCCGCGCCATGTCCACGGGCCCTCGATGCTGGACGCAGTGGCATAGGAGATCCGTTCGTCAGGGCTGATGGCCTTGTCCATCGAGGCATAGGCAAGGTAGTAGATGTCTCCGCGCCTGAAGATCCACGGCCCTTCTTCGAAGTCGGGCAGGTCGATCTGGCGAATCGGACCGGCGAGGCTGATCATGTCATCGGCGAGCGGAGCGATGTAGCAATTGCCGTTGCCCCAGATCAGCCAGCTGCTGCCGTCGTCTTGGGTCCAGACGGTCGGGTCGATATCGTCCCAGTGGTGCGGACCCTCGGTGTCTTCGTTCTTCACCAGCGCCCGGCCAAGCGCATCGCGGAACGGACCCAGGGGGTTGTCGGCCACGGCGACACCGATGCTCTTGCCGTGCGAACCCTGCGCTTCATCATGCTCGACTGCGGTATAGAGCCAGTATCGGTCATTCTTCAGGTGAACCTGACTGGCCCAGGCATCGCGCGACACCCAGCTGAAATCGGTCGGGCGCATGATCGGGCCGTGATAGGTCCAGGTCTTCATATCGCTGGTCGAATAGGCGAGCCATTCGGTGATGTTGAACATCTGCGCGCCGCGCGCCTCGTCATGGCCGACATAGAGGTAGAGCGTGTCGCCCACTACCAGCGGCGCAGGGTCGGCGGTGTGCCGGTCGCGGATCAGCGGGTTGCCCTGATAGGTGAATGTCGCAGGCTCGCCAGCCACCTCAACCATCGTCGCCGGAGTGGTGGTCGCGCATGATGCCAGTGCAAGGCTGGCGGCGAGCGGGGCAAACAGGCGCATCACATCAGGCTCCCTTGATTGTTGTTTCTTATTACTCCGACAAATCGGTGAGTCAAAGGGCTGGGCAGCTCTGCTTGACCTGAGCGGGCTGCGGCCCATAAGTCCTGTGCTTTCCCGCCTTGTCTGTGCGAGTGACCGCCACCGTGTCTTCGACCAAGCCTGTCCGATTTGTATTGCCTGCAACCGGCAGTGCCGCCGCGACGAAAGGCACCGGACGGCGGGTGCGGCGAGCGGTGGTCGATCATCTCGGCGAACGGATTGTCACCGGGGCGATTGCGGTGGGGGAAATACTGCCGGGCGAGGTTGAGACAGCCGAGCGGCTTGCGGTTTCGCGCGGCACTTACCGCGAGGCGGTCAAGATGCTGGCGGCCAAGGGGTTGGTCGAAAGCCGCCCCAAGACCGGAACGCGGGTGCGCAAGCGGGCGCAGTGGGCCCTGCTGGATCCCGATGTGCTGCGCTGGGCGTTCACCGGGCGGCCCGATCCGCAATTTGTCCGCGACCTGTTCGAAATGCGTGCGCTGGTCGAACCGGCCATCGCGGGGCTGGCGGCGATCCGGCGCGATGCCGATCAGCTCGACCGGATGCACGCCGCGCTCGACATGATGGCGGCCAAAGGTCTCGGGGTGGCGGCCGGGCGCGAGGCCGACCGGGTGTTCCACGAAACGCTGCTGAGCGCAGCGGCCAACGAGGTGATGATGACGCTGGCAGCCAGCATCGGCGCTGCAGTTGCCTACACCACCTTGTTCAAGCAACGCGCCGCCGGTTTTCCCCGCGATCCCATGCCCGATCACCGCCGCGTGTTCGAAGCGATTGCGGCGCAGGACGCGAGCGGAGCCGAAGCGGCAATGCGCGATCTGCTGCGGTTGGCACAGCATGATACGCAGGGCGCATTGTCCCGGCAGGCGGGGCGATTGCCCTGCGATCAGTGATTATCGCGGGGCAGGCCCATCGTCTGGGCAATCCTTTGGTACTTG
>DAIQNP010000046.1:0-12388 GCA_036788335.1 Erythrobacter sp. | reverse complement strand
TGCGCTGCCACAGGTGCTCGAAGGGATCGCTGCGGCCAAGGCAGCAGGACTGAAGGTAAAGCTCAACGCCGTGGCGCTGAAGGGCGTCAACGACGGCGAACTGCCCGACTTTATCGCCTGGGCGCATGGTGAGGGCCACGACATCACGCTGATCGAGGTGATGCCGCTGGGCGAGGTCGAGGCCGAGCGGCTCGACCAATACCTCCCGCTCGACGCCGTGCGCGCCGCGCTGGCGCAGCGCTGGACCTTGACGGACAGCGCCCACCGCTCGGGCGGCCCGGCGCGGTATGTTGATGTGGCCGAGACGGGGGGGCGGCTGGGCTTCATCACCCCTCACACCGGCAATTTCTGCGCGGGCTGCAACCGGGTGCGGGTGACCGCCACCGGGCAGCTCTACCCTTGTCTAGGCGGAGGCGAGCGGATCGACCTGCGCGCGGCCCTGCGCTCCGATGCGCCTGCTGCGAGGCTCGACGCGGCGCTGGACGAGGCGCTCCGGATCAAGCCCGAACAGCACCATTTCCGCATGGACGCGCGCGGGGCCGATCCGGCGCTGGCGCGGCACATGTCGCTGACCGGGGGGTGAGATGATCGCCGTGGTCTGCCTCGGCAAGCTGGCCGATCTGGCGGGCGCGCCTGCGCTCTCGCTGGCAGGGCCGCTCGACTGGGACGGATTGCTGGCCGCGCTGCCGCATGCACTGGCCGCAGCAGTGCAGGATCCGCGCAACCGGGTGGCGCTGAACGGTGCGCTGATAGCCGACAAGGCGGGCCTGTGGGCCGATGCGGGTGACGAGATCGCGCTGCTGCCGCCGGTGTCGGGGGGCTGACCGGGTGCGCGACGTTCGCCTGCTGACCCGGACGTTCATCCCCGGCACGCTGATCGGCCCGTTCACGCAGGCCAATCCGGGGCTTGGCGGTGTCTGCACTTTCGTGGGTGAAGTGCGCTCCGATACGGGGGGCGTCGAGGCGCTCGAACTCACCCATTACGAGCCGCTGACCCTGCCGGGGATGCACCAACTGGCCGACAGCGCCTTTGCCCGGTTCGACCTGATGGGCCTGCTGATGGCCCACCGCGTCGGCGTGCTGCGTCCCGGCGAGCCGATCGTCTGCGTCTCGGCTGCGGCGCGGCACCGGCGCGCTGCCATCGATACGGTCGATTTCTGCATGGATCACCTCAAGAGCGCGGCATGGTTCTGGAAGCGCGAGATGCGGGGCGGCGCATGGCAATGGATCGAACCGCGCGAGGACGACCACCGCGATCTGGCCCGCTGGCACGCCGGTGTTGGAGACACATGAGACACTGTCCAGGAACCGAAAAACTGCCGCCGCACACCCCGGCCAGACCATGAAGACGTGGCAGGAAAACAGGCGGTTGTCCGACTCATCGACCCGATGTGCCATGCGCCCTGGGGGTAGGAAACCCGTCAGCCGGAAGGCGACGGTTTGATTCCCGTCAAAGCAGGGCAGCTGATCGCCCGGTAGTTCTCCTGCAACAATACGGAGGATACCATGAGCCACATCGTCCATGACCTGATTGCCCGCGGCGATGCCCGCGTCGTCGAACAACCCGCAGCCGGCTTCAATCCCGTCCGCCACCAGGTCGACGCCGACCGCAATTTCGGCCTGCCGAGCGCGCTCTATGGCGCGACCATCGCCTGCTATCTCGGTTTTCTGGCGATTGTCGGAATTGCCTTTGCCAACCCGGTGCTGGCGATCCCGATGGCGATCATCGTGCTGGTGATCGCCGCCGCCTTCGGCGTGCCCGCGCAGTGGTCGCGGTTGCGGGGCAATGCCTCAGCGCCGCAGACGCTCGTCCAGTTCGCATCTAGCGGGATCATGACCAATACTGGCCGGTTGAGTGCTGGCGAAGCGAGCGCGCAGGTGCTGGTCCTGCCGGTGCTGCTGGTGGTGTGGGGCCTTGCAGTGGCGGTGATCGCCGCGACGGTGATCTGATCGCAGCCCTGCGCACACAGTCTCCCCTCGGGGCGGCGGCAACCTCTCCCGGCTGCCGCCCCGAAACCTTTCGGAACCTAACGCCCGGAAATGTCGTGGAGCAGCGCGCCGCTGATGACCGCGATGCCGCGCTTCCCGCGCCGCTCGATCGCGCCCATGTCCTCAAGCTCGCCCAGCTTGCGGCTGACCGTCTCGATCGTCAGGCCCAGCATATTGCCGATCTCGCCGCGGGTCAGCGGCAGTTCGAATTCGGCGGCCAGATGGCAAGACGAATCGCTCGCCGCCGCAGCGAAATCGTGCAGCAGCGCCGCCAGCCGCGCTTCGGCGCTGGCGTGTCCGGTCAGTTCGAGCAGGGTGCGCGAGGCCAGCAGGTCCGCCTGGCTGCGGCGCAGCAGCGCGCGGGCGAGTGCGGGGTAATCCTCGATCGCGCGTTCGATGTCGCGCCGGGCAAAGGTGCACAGCTTGCTTTCGGTCAGCGCGACCACATCGTGATGCGCGAAAGGCGCGAACAATTCGCCGATGAAGCCCGACGGATGGACCAGCGAGAGGATCTGCTCGTTGCCGTCCTGATCGACCGCCGACACCTTGAGCGCGCCGGTCATCAAGGTGGCGCAGGCGGCATCGTCGTCGCCTGCGGCAAACAGCATTTCGCCACGCTTCAGGATCCGGGTGCGCCCGGCGGCAGACATGGCGTTGCGTTCTTCCAGCGTCAGTACGGCGCAGGCCGCAGTCTCGTTAACCGGGCAGGTGTTGCAAGCAAGGCTCATCGTTCCATCTCCCCCCACAGACGCGTCAGCGCCGCGTTTTCGGTGTCGACCAGTGCCAGCACGCGATCGCGTGCGGCTTCGATTTCGTCCGTGGGCGCAAGAGTGGTCGCAGCAGCAGCTGCCAGCGCATCGAGATCGGCGAGCTTCGCGGTGGTGGCTCCGCGGCGCGAGGCCAGATCGGCCAGCGCCACCTGCGCGCGGATACGAGCATCGCTGTCGCTTGCTTGCCCCGCTGCGGCGCGCACGGCACGGGCAGCGGCGGTTTCGCGCGCGGTGAAATCAGCATGGGCCTGCGCGGCGTCCTCGACCAGTCGGGCCAGCTGCGCCTCGCTCGCGACCGGACGAATCGGTTCGGCAGGCGGGGCCGGTGTGGAGGGTGCGGGCGGGACATATTGCCCGGTTACCGGGTCGAGCGTGGTTTCGAACGGACGCTTGGCCAGTGACGGATAGCGATCGCTGCCGCCCGTGGCGCAACCTGCCAGCACCATCGCCGCTGCGGTCACACCAAGTATTGTTGTCAGGTTTGTCATGGTCAGTCTCTGTCCTGTTACCATGACACTGACCTGTGGCAAAGGTGCCTGTCGCTCGCCTCGCGGCGTTTTTTGCGGTGCAAGAGCGTTGACTTGCCCCCGCCTTTCACCTAACGGCGTCCCTCTTTCCGGGACTGCAATTGCGCATGTCTCCGCATTGCCGTTCGACTGGAGCAGGAATCCTGCGCAGCCGGACACCGCACAGATTTGAGAGTATAGAGCCATGTTCGCTGTAGTGCGCACTGGCGGCAAGCAATACCGGGTTGCCGCTGGAGACAAGATTGCCGTTGAAAAGCTCGCTGGCGAAGCCGGCGACACGATCACGCTGGGCGACATCCTGCTCGCCGGCGAAGGCGATGATCTCGCCGACGCGAGCAAGGTGACCGTTTCGGCGGAAATCATCGCCCAGGCCAAGAGCGAAAAGGTGATCGTCTTCAAGAAGCGTCGCCGTCACAATTATCGCCGCAAGAACGGCCACCGCCAGCAGCTGACCTTGCTGCGGATTACCGCCGTCGGCGCGGAAGAAGCCAAGGCACCGGCCAAGAAGGCCGCTGCCAAGAAGTCCACGACCGAAGCGCCGGCCGACGCCGCCGCATCGGCTGAATAAGGAGCGTCTGAACCATGGCACACAAGAAAGCAGGCGGTTCGTCGCGCAACGGTCGCGATTCGGCCGGTCGTCGTTTGGGCGTGAAGAAGTTCGGCGGTCAGGAAGTGATCGGCGGCAACATCATCATTCGCCAGCGCGGCACCCGCGTCTATCCGGGCGTCAATGTCGGCATCGGCAGGGATCACACCCTCTATTCGCTCGCCGAAGGCGTGGTGCGATTCCACTCGGGGAAGCTTGGCCGCAAATACGTCAGCGTAGATGCGATGGCCGAAGCCGCCGAATAAGCGGACGATTCGCTAAAGGGATCGTCCGGCAAGGATGGTCCCGGCTGGTTCGAACCAGCCTTCAGAGGGAGACAGGACCGTCCTCGATCACGAGGGGGTCCGTCTCCATTTTTGCGTTCTCCCTCGAAAGCCCGTGGAATTGGAAAATTTCGCGGCCATGAAATTGTCATGCGCATTGCCTAGGGGCAGCGCGGGGCGAGGAAGGGAGAACTCGTGTTCCATCGTAGTCCGAGATTGCTGCTCCGCCCGGTCTGGCCGGAGGACTGGCAGGCCATCCACCGCGGAATCGCCGACGAAGGCGTGGTCCGCAACCTTGCCCGCGCGCCGTGGCCCTACAGCGAAGCCGATGCACGCGAATTCGCCGCGCGTCCGGCCGACCCGCTGCTCCCGAGCTTCCTCGTCACCCGCGCCGCCGATGGGGTCGTGATCGGCTCTGCCGGGCTGGGCGTCGCACCGAGCGAAGGCCGCGCGGCGAACGATTCGGGAATCCTTGCGGATGGACCGGCCGAACTCGGCTACTGGATTGCGCGAGCGCATTGGGGGCGGGGCTATGCCACCGAAGCGGGCGCGGCGGTGATCGCGGTGGCGGGGATGCTCGGCCACCGGGCGCTGGTCGCTTCGCACTTCCTCGACAATCCGGCGTCGGGCGCAGTGCTGCGCAAGCTTGGATTCGAACCGACCGGCACGGTGGCCGAACGGTTTTCCTGCGGACGCGGCGAAGCAGCGCCGGTGCGCGAGTTTCGCCGGGAACTGGCAGCAAGGGGTGCCGGGCAGCAACGCGCCGCCTGACCCTGCGGCGCGGCGCGGCGGGTCGGCGCAGACGCGCTATTCGGCGGGCATCACGGCATCGGCATAGGGGCTATCCCCTTTGCCGATCAGCGCGCGGTCGTCATGCTGCCACGGATGAAAGCCGGGCAGCAGGATCGCTGCCCATTCGCCGAACATGCGCCGCATCATGCCGGGATTGCCCCATAGGAACCACGCCAGCTTCAATCGCCCCTTCCAGCGCGGGATGCCATCCTGCTCCATCAGTCCCAGCGCATCGCGCACCCGGTTGCGCAGGTATTTGCGGGTAATCAGCACCGCGATCAGCGCCCGCACGCGATAACGCTTGCCCGCGCTCCAGTCTCTGGTCGCGTGCAGCCATACGTCGAAGGTCAGCCCCTTGTGCTCGATTTCTTCGGTGGCGTGCCAGCGCCAGAGGGAGGCCGCGACGGGATCGGCCCCGGCGAGATAGGACGGGTCCTTGAGCAGGTGGCGGCTGATGATCGCAGCGTAATGTTCGAGCGCGATGGTGACCGCGAGGTTGAATTCTTTGGGCCGCCCCGCCGTCAGCGCCAGCATCACCTGAATGCCCTGATCGATCGATGCGACGTTGTAACCGTGGTCCGACACCAGCCGGTTGAACGCGACGTGTTCGCGGGTGTGGTTGATTTCCTGCGCGCAGAACGCCTTGATCTCGCCGGCAAGATTCGGCGGGACCGACTCGCGGAATTCACGCAAGGTATCGATGAAGAACGGTTCCCCGCGCGGCAGGCTGGCCGAGACCGAATTGTACCACGCCGTCGCCACCGGGTCGCCCGAATGCCAATGTCGCGGCACCAGTGCATCGCGGTCGAAACGCTGGTTGCGGATCGTGAGCGAATGGTCTTCAGGCGTGAGGATTGCGCGTTCCAGCCGAGTGTCATCATGCACACGCGGCGGAAGAACAGCCGGGTTGTTCGTCGCCATGAAGTCCATTACCCCCTCAATACATGAATATACGGAAAAGACTTACGCCTGAGCAATCCCGAAGTTCCGCATTGGAGGCCGCCCGCGCGTTGCTTATCGAAGCCGGGCCGCAGGCGGTAACGCTGAAGGCGGTGTCGGGGCGGATCGGGCGGACCCATGCCAACCTGCTGCACCATTTCGGCTCGGCCTCGGGGCTGCAAAAGGCGCTGGCGGAACACATCGCGCGAACGGTGTGCGAGACGATCCTCGATGCGGTGCGCGCCAGCCGGGCCGGGCTGGGATCGGCGCGCGAGGTGGTGGACCTCGCCTTTGATGCCTTCGACCGCGAAGGCGCAGGCCCGCTGACCAGCTGGATGCTGCTGACCGGCAATGAAGACGCGCTCGATCCGATCATCAGCACCATTCACGAATTGGTGGACGAGATCGCTTCGGAGGATGTGCAGGCCGCTGTCGGCGATGGCCGGGTCCACCGCGAAACGCTGACCCTGGTGCTGCTGGCGCTCGGCGATGCGCTGATCGGGGCGGCGCTGGCGAAGTCGCTCGGCCTGCCGCGCGATGCGGCGCGGGCGCGGGCGGCGGCGATGCTCGAGGCATCGCTCGGGGATTATGTCACGCCCTGATCCGTGCCCGCTTCGACCGCAGCGCGCTGCCAGCCGGGCAGGGCGGCCGGATCGAGGCTGTCCGCCCGCAGGTGATCGACCGCCAGCCCCAGCTCGGGATAGGCCGCCTTGCGCCGCGCTTCGTCCGACGCACTCAGCGGCACCACCACCAACCGGCGGTTGACCTTCTGCCGCCAGTTCATCCGCGCGGTGTTTTCCTGCCCGACATAGCAACCCTTGGTGAAGCTGACCCCGCCGAGATCCACCGCGTTGGTCTCCAGCCACAATATGTCGCCCATCTCGCTGCGGCCCTCGGGCACGCCGAGCGACAGGCGATGTGCGAGCCATGCGGCGTTGGCGCTCTCGCCCTCCTGCGCGCCGAGCCAACGCCAGCCCAGCTCTGCCAAGCGCGGGTCGGGCACCGCGCCGGGGTGCTCCTGCGCACTCCAGTGGGCCGCCAGAGCATCGTCGCGGGCAATCGCGATCTTGCGCCGCAGGCGGTACATCGACAGGCGCTTGGCCAGATCGTCCGCCAGCTCTGCCTCGCAATCCAGCAGCAGCCCGCCCGCATCGCCCCACACGAGAAAATCGAACATGTGCTTGCCCTGCGCGCTCAGCAGCGCGGCGTAGCACGGCAGCGGGCCAGCCACGTCGTTGGTGACCAGCCCTTGCAGGAAGGCGGCGACATCCTCGCCCGGATCGAGCGGGGACAGGCGGATGATGGCGCGGTTGGTGAGGCGGGTTGCAGTCATGCGTGACAGATAGGACGGCGCATGGCTAAGGGGAAGCCATGACCGACCGCCTTACGATCCGCCGCCCCGACGACTGGCACCTGCATTTCCGCGATGGCGCAATCATGCGCGATGTGGTGCCTTACACGGCGCGACAGTTCGCCCGCGCGATCGTGATGCCCAATCTCACCCCGCCGGTGACCACCACTGCGCTGGCCGCAATGTACCGCGACCGGATCATGGCGGCCGTGCCCAAGGGCGTGGGCTTCACCCCGCTGATGACCTGCTACCTGACCGACACGACCGATGCCGACGATCTGGCGCGCGGGGCAGCCGAAGGCGTGTTCACCGCCGCCAAGCTTTACCCCGCCAACGCCACCACCAATTCGGCGGCAGGCGTTTCGGACATCGCGAACCTCACCCCGGTGCTGGCGCGGATGGAAGCCGAGGACATCGTGCTGTGCATCCACGGCGAGGTGACGGATCACGACATTGACGTGTTCGACCGCGAAAAAGAGTTCATCGACAGGCACTTGCGCAAGCTTGTTGCGGCCTTCCCGAAGCTGCGGGTGGTGTTCGAGCATATCACCACGTCCGACGCCGTGGACTTTGTGCTGGCGTGCGGGCCGAACGTCGCCGCCACGATTACCCCGCAGCACCTCCATATCAACCGCAACGCGATGCTGGTCGGCGGCATCCAGCCGCACAATTACTGCCTGCCGGTCGCCAAGCGCGAAAGTCACCGTCTGGCGTTGCGCCGCGCGGCCACGTCGGGCAGCCCCAAGTTCTTCCTCGGCACCGACAGCGCCCCGCACCTGAAGAAAGACAAGGAAAGCGCTTGCGGCTGTGCCGGCATTTTCGGCGCGCCCTATGCACTGGAAAGCTATGCGACCGTGTTCGATCAGGAGGGCGCGATTGATCGCTTCGAAGGCTTTGCCTCGCTTCACGGTCCGGCGTTCTACAAGCTGCCGGTCAACGAAGACACCGTCGTTCTGGAACGCGCCGAGGTGGCGGTGCCGCCGGTGCTGAGTGTGATCGGCGAGGCGATCGTGCCGTTCCACGGCGGCACGACGCTGGGCTGGCGGTTCGTGGGCTAAGCCGTGCGCCTTGCCGCCCGCTTGCGTGCCCACAGGTCGGCGACGAATATCGCCACCGCGATCCAGATCAGCACGAAGCTCGCCAGCTTCACCGGGGCAAGCGGCTGCTGGAACACGGTCAGCCCGAGGATGAAGACGATGGTCGGCGCGAGGTACTGGATGAAACCCAGCGTCGAATAATCCATGCGCCGCGCCGCCAGCGCGAACAACAGCAACGGCACCGCGGTGACCACGCCCGAAAAGGCGATCACTCCGCTCATCGCCGCATCAGTCCCGAATGATGATCCTGCCGACGAGGATGCATACCATGCGGCCACGGCAATCGCCGGCAGCAACAGGATCGCGCTTTCGATGGTCAGGCCCGGCAGCGAGCCGACCGCGACCTGTTTGCGCACAAGGCCATAGAACGCAAAGCTGAGCGCAAGGCTGATGCTGATCCACAGGCTGGTCAGCGCGCCTGCGGCCAGCAAGGCCACGGCCGACCCGGCAATCGCGACCGCCAGCCACTGCCAGCGTGACAGGCGCTCGCCCAGAAACAGCGTGCCCAGCAAGACATTGATCAACGGGTTGAGGTAGTACCCGAGGCTGGTGGCATAGACCTCGCCCGCCAGGATCGCGTAGATGTAGACAAACCAGTTCACCCCGATCAGCAACGCACTCGCCAGCAGCGCCAGCATCGTGCGGTAATTGCCCAGCGCCTCGCGCAGCGCCGGAAACTGGCGGCGCACTGCGACGATCAGCAGGCAGAAGGGCAGGGTCCAGATGATCCGCCAGCCGACGAATTCGAAGGCCGGAACGTCCTTCACCAGCAGCAGGTATAGCGGCAGGAAGCCCCAGATGACATAGGCGCCGATCGCCGGAAGCAGGCCGGATGGCTTCGGAAGCGCCTCTGCGGCAGGGGGGGCGGAGGCAGCCATGATGCGCGGCGGTTAGGCTGCGCCGGGCCAGCGTGCAAGCGGCGATACGGCTTGCGCCCCTGAACGGCCGCTTTCACTGCATACGACATTTCGTTCAGCTTCGACCTCATAAAAGTGAACAACGGCAGCGAATCGCGCAGGATGCATGCTCTTGGAGCCACTCCCACCAGTGGTTCCCGGCACGGCCAGCAGTGGTCGTGGAAGGCGTCCCCGGCACCTGAACCGGGGGCGCCTTCTTGCCGCTGCGAGCGGAAATATTAACCACCTTGCGCGCATACTTGCGCGATGCTGCGCCGTCCTTTGATCCTTGCCAGCCTCGCTGTCCTTGCGGCCTGTTCCCCGGCGGATCAGGCTGGCAGCGACACGTCCGCGATCGCTACCGATCCGATGGTCGCCCGCGCGCTGCACGATCCCCTGATGAGCGACCCCGATCTGTCCGCCCGCAACGAAGCCATCGCGGTGATCGCCTTCGTCGATACAGCGGCGCTGCCGGTGCTCGGCGGTTCTGCCGTTGCAGCGCGGCAGGCGCGCGAGGCAGCGCGGCTCGAACTGCTTGATGCGGGCGAGATACCGGGGCTGCCGCTGCCATCTTCGGACATTCCGGTCACGCTCCCTTCAGCCGATGCCGATGCAGCCGAATTGCTGGCCGCGCTGGGCGCTCCGAAAGGGTGCGCCGGGCAGCTCGACGAAGGCTTCGACTGGGCGGTCGATATGCCGGGCGCGGCTGCGATCATGCCGCACGGCATGGTGGTGCAGGCCGCAGGTGCGCGCACGCCGGGCTGCCGGGTACGGATCGTGCGTTATCGCACCGCTGCGGCGATTTCGGATGTGTTGCAATACCACTATACCCGCACGCAGCGGGCCGGGCTCGATCCGGCGCGGCTGACCGATCCCGATGGCATCGTGGCAGGCGGCGGCGCGGGCGAGCGGGTGGTGGTGGCCGTCCGCGCACGCGCCGACGGCCTCAACGCGGTGACACTGCTCCATCGTATCCGCTGACGGCTCAGGGCCGCAAGCCGACCCCGATATTGGCGCGCGGCTGTTCCATTTCGGTGCTGGCGACCGGGTATGCGCAGTAATCCGCGGCATAGAACGCCGCCGGGCGGTGGTTGCCCGATAGGCCGATCCCGCCGAACGGCGCGGCCGAGGATGCACCGTTGGTGGGCCGGTTCCAGTTGATGATCCCGGCGCGGATGTTGGCCCAGAACAGCCCATAATCCTCCGGCGTCCCGCCGATCAGCGAAGCCGACAGACCGAAACGGGTGTTGTTCGCCTCGGCAATCGCGGTGTCGAGATCGGGGACGCGGATCACCTGCAGCACCGGGCCGAACAGTTCAATGTCGGGCCGGTCGGGCACGTCGGTGACATCGACGATACCGGGCGTAACGAACGGCAAATCGGGCACGGTGCGACGCATGTGCAGCAGCGCGCGGCCCCCGGCGGTCACCAGTTCGAGGAAGCTCGCGGTCAGCCGGTCAGCGGTCTCGTTGTCGATCACCGGCCCCATGAAGGGCTGCGGTTCGCCCAGCGGATCGCCCACCATAAGCTTGCGGGTCAGCGGCAGCAGTTCCGCCATCAGGTCGTCATAAACCGTATCGAGCACGATCAACCGCCGCGCGGCGGTGCAGCGCTGTCCGGCGCTGGTGAAGGCGCTCTGCACGATCAGCGCGGCGGCGTCGGCCATCTTGGGCGTGTCGATCACCACGATTGGGTTGTTGCCGCCCATCTCCAGAGCGAGGATCTTGCCCGGATTGGCGGCAAGTTTCCGATTGATCGCGATCCCGGCATTGGCGGAGCCGGTGAACAGCACGCCGTCGACCCCCGGATGCACCACCAGCGCCTTGCCTTCCTCCGGCCCGCCGATCACCAGCTGCACCACGTCTTCGGGGATGCCGGCTGCATGGAAGCAGGCGACCAGCGCCGCGCCTGTCGCCGGGGTCTTTTCCGACGGCTTGAACAGCACCGCATTGCCCGCGATCAGCGCGGGGACGATGTGGCCGTTGGGCAGGTGGGCGGGGAAGTTGTATGGCCCCAGCACCGCCATCACCCCATGCGGCTTGTGCCGCACCGCCGCGCTGCCGTTGATCCCGGAGTCCAGTTTCTTCTTGCCGGTGCGTTCGGCAAAGGCGCTGACCGAAATGTCGACCTTGTTCATCACCGCGTCGACTTCGGTGCGGGCTTCCCACAGGGGCTTGCCGGATTCACGAGCGATCAGTTCGGCCAGCGCGTCGCCTTCGCGGCGGACTTCGTTGACGAAGCCGCGCAGCTTTTCGATTCGGGTGGTCAGCGGCAGCGCGGCCCAGGCCGCCCATGCGCGCCGCGCGCGGCTGACGGCGGCGTCGACATCACCGTGCGGCCCGCGCCACAACTCTTCGCCGCTGGCCGGCTCATACGAAATCAGGATCTGTTCGCTCACCCGGTCCCTGTCCTGCAATGATCTGCCTGTCTATGAGGGTTTGCCGGTAACCCGGCCATACCAAAAAAGATAGCCTGCAGCCCTGTCCGGACCACGACTCAGGCTGAGCCGCCTGCGGCATGTCCCATCGGGGTGGGCGGCGTGCCATGCGCCTCGCCCATGCGGCGCAGGGCGGCGACCTTGGCGTGGAGCGCGGCCCAGTCGTCGGCGGTGTCGATCGCCGCCCAGATCGTCTCGACCTCGTCGATCAGCAGCGATTGCGGGGCGAGGTCCGACCAGTAGTCATGGGCAGTATCGCCTGGCTGATACCCCGCCAGCGCCTCCCCCAGCGCGGCGTCCGCGTCGCCCCGCCCGCCGCGATGAGCGAAGAAAAAGGCGTCGGGTTGCAGACGGTGCTCGCGCATGTGCTGTTCGCAGGCGGCCAGCAATTGCCCGTCGGCCTCCGCCCCGCGCGGTTCCAGCCCCAGCCGCCAGCACCAGCGCCGCGTCACCGCCTCCATGTACAGCGGGCCATAACGTTCGAGCGCGGCGACCAGCGGCGCGCTGTCGGCCAGCAGCCGCAGCGCCACCGCAAGCTGCCCGGCGTTCCAGTGCAGCGCCTCGGGCTGGCGGCCGAAGGCATAAAGGCCGGCATGGTCGAAATAGGCAGCGGTAAAACCCGGGTCCCATTCCGGCAGCCAGCGCCAGGGACCGTAATCGAAGCTTTCGCCGGTGATGTTCATGTTGTCGGTGTTGAGCACCCCGTGGACGAAGCCTGCG
>DAIQNP010000045.1:8107-12390 GCA_036788335.1 Erythrobacter sp. | reverse complement strand
TGTTGGAGACCCGCGCGCCCGCGCGCCAGGCCATCGCGATCCCGTCGCCTGTCGCACCGCGCGGGGCGGTGGAGAACTGGTAGACGCGGCCCGCACCTCCCGTGGCCAAGATAGTGGCGCGGGCGACGTGGCGTTCGACCCGGCCGCTGTCCTCGTTGAAGGCATAGACGCCCCACACCCGCCCGGCCGCGGAGAAGTGTTCGCGGTGGCGGTCGGTGATGAAGTCGATGCAGGTGCGGCCCGGCAGCAGGGTGATGTTGGGGTGATCCTGCGCCGCCTTGACCAGCGCGCTCTGCACCGCCCAGCCGGTGGCATCGTCGACATGCACGATCCGGCGGTGCGAATGGCCGCCTTCGCGGGTCAGGTGGAGCGAATCCTCGTCGCGGTTGAACGGCACCCCCAGCGCACAGAGCCGGTCGATCGAGGCCGGCGCGCGTTCGATCACATATTCGACCGTGGCCAGATCGTTCAGTCCCGCGCCGGCCACCATCGTATCGCGCACGTGATTTTCGAAAGTGTCGCCGGTGTCGAGTACCGCGGCGATCCCGCCCTGCGCCCAGGCCGTCGACCCGCCGGTCAGCGTGCCCTTGGCCAACACCAGCACGCGCCGGGTCTCGGCCAGTTCGAGCGCGGCGGTCAGACCGGCAGCGCCCGAGCCGATCACGACTACCTCATGGCCCGGCACGTCATGGCCCTGCGTCGCATCATCGCTTGTCGTCATCGCCGTGCCATGCCGCGCAAAGCGGTCTGCGGCAAGCCGGTTGAGCCTCAGGAAGCCATGCAGGCCAAACCCAGACTGTGATAATTATTTCTCGCCTGAACACGTATTTTTACTTGGTCGAACGGGCGCACAGCGGTACTTGTGCGATGCAACAAATCGGGGGGCGCAGACCCGGTTTGTCAGCTTGCTCTGGCCAAAAAAATAATCCTTTCGGGATTTCAGCACGCAAGGACACGCGCCTTATGTTCTTGGTTACCTTCTTCACGTGCCGCATGGGATTTCACCGACCGCGTCGGCGCGAGGTCGACTGGGACGGGCGGACCTATGTCGGCCATTGTCGCCACTGCAATCGCCCGATCGAGCGCATTTCGCGGCGCACCTGGCGCAGCCGCTCGATCTGAGCGGTCTGGCAGGCGCCTGCCTTGGCAAGCAAGGCAATCGCCGTTCGTGGCCACTCTTAGCGGGCCAGCACGGCTCTGGCCGATGGTCGCCCCCGGCTTACGCGCCCGTTCCCGTCAACTGCACGAACACATCCTCCAGATCCGCCTCACGCGTGGTCACGTCCTCGACCGTGAAGCCCACCTGCTGCAGGTGATTGAGCATCTGCCCGGCGCTGACGATGTCGCGATTGTAGGTCAGGGCGATCCGGTTCGCGTCCATGACTTCATGGCGCAGGATGAAATCGCGCTTGAAGGCACCTTCGGCCTCGGCAACGGACGGATCGCGGTCAACCGTCACCTCGACCACCTTCTCGCGCGCCATGCCGACCAGCTCGCGGGTCGGCTTGTTGGCGATCAGCTTGCCGTGGTCGATGATGGCAATGCGATCGCACAATTGCTCGGCTTCTTCGAGGTAATGGGTGGTGAGCACCACGGTCACGCCCTCGCGGTTCAGTTCGCTGACCAGTTCCCACAACTGGCGCCTGAGGTCGACATCGACCCCGGCGGTGGGCTCGTCCAGCACCAGGATCGGGGGTGAGTGGACCATCGCCTTGGCTACCAGCAGCCGGCGCTTCATGCCGCCTGACAGCGTGCGGGCATAGGCATCGCGCTTGTCGGAGAGGCGCACGGCGGCAAGCAGTTCCTCGCTCCGCCGCAGCGCCTTGGGGATGCCGTAGAAGCCGCCCTGATTGTCCAGCACCTCGATCGGCGTGAAGAAGGGATCGAACACGATCTCCTGCGGCACGATGCCGATCGCGCGGCTGGCGTTGCGGCGCTGCGTGTCGATGTCGAAACCCCAGATCTCGGCCGTGCCCGCCGTCTTGGTGACCAGCCCTGCAAGGATGTTGATCAGCGTCGACTTGCCCGCGCCATTGGGGCCGAGCAGGCCGAAGATCGAGCCTTCGGGCACGTCGAAGCTGACCCCGGCGAGCGCCAGCTTGCCTTCGACCTGTTGGCCTTTCGGCCCCTTGGAAGGGGCGTAGCGCTTGGCGAGATTGTCGATGCGGATTGCGGGTTCGGATGCCATGCCGCTGCACCTAATGCCTGACGGGACAGGCGGGCAACTCTATTCGTCGCGGCGGCTTTCCTACCCGCGCTGCCGGTGACACTGCGACTGCTATCATGCACCGCGCTTTCCTCTCCAAGGCCGTCCCATCGCCCCGCCGTGCCGGTGGGCCGGCCGGGCAGGCGGGTTTTGTGTTCCTGGACAGTGTCTCATGTGTCTCCAACACGCCAAGGGCGATTGCGCCGACGCGGCCGGCGCGGTATCGGCGCAGGTCATGAACATCCCTCCTCCCGAAACCGTGATGGTCGATACCCGCCGCGTCAGCTGCGACGGGGCGAGCGCGATCCGCAGCGGCGCAGGCTACCGCCCCGCCGCGCTCGGCCATCCGCGCGTCTATCTCGAGATCGACGAACACGGCTATGTCGACTGCGGCTATTGCGACCGGCGTTTCGTGCTGCGCGGCGGGCCTGCGGACGGAGCGGATCAGGCGGCCCTGCCCGACATATCCTCCGGCGCGAGCCCGGCACGCAGCTGACCGTCCGCTCATCGCGGGTTAAGCCGCCGCGGTGCACAATCCGTACCTCGAATTCGAAGGAGACCGGATCATGACCCGATTCGCCAAGCCTGCCGCCGCCGCCATCGCACTTGCGATCGGCCTCGGTTCCGTGGCTGCCGCCCCCGCGCTTGCCCAGGACGCGGACCAGCAGGCCCCGCAAACGCTCGAGGGCGAAACCACCGGGGCCGGAATGACCAAGGGCGAACAGCGCCTCGCCAAGCTGCTCGAAGGCCGGGTCGCGGGCGAGCCGGTAAGCTGCATCAACACCCCGCGCAACCAGCGGATGCAGACGATCGACAAGACCGCCTATGTCTATGGTTCGGGCAGCACGATCTACGTGCAGCGCACCCGCAACCCCGAAAACATCGACGATAGCGACACGCTCGTCACCAACCGTTTCTCGTCGGGCCAGATGTGCAAGCTCGATCAGACCACCACGATCGACCCGCTCGTCGGCATGCTGACCGGCGTGGTGTTTCTCGACGATTTCATCCCCTATACGCGGGTGAAGGACGACACGGCCGACAGCCAGAGCTGAGCGGCGGGCGGCCCCAGCCCCTTACCCCTCAACCGCGTGCCATCGCCTGCATCCGGGCGATGATCTCCTCGGCCTGAAGCATGATGCGGTCGATCAGTTCCTGACAGGTCGGGATATCGTGGATCAGCCCGGCGACCATGCCGCAGCTCCACGCACCTTCGTCCATCGCGCCTTCCATCATGATCTTGGGGTAGACCCCGGCGACTTCGGGCAGGATGTCCTGGATGGTGATGGCATCCCCCAGTTCCTTCTCCTTGACCAACAGCCGCTCGACCGCAGCGTTGTTGAGCACCCGTTCGGTGTTGCGCAGCGGGCGCATCACCAGCCGCGTGTCGAGTTCGCTCGCGGCGAGGATCGCCTGCTTGACGTTGTCGTGCACCGGCGCTTCCTTGGTGGCGATGAAGCGGGTGCCCATGTTCATCCCCTGCGCCCCCATCGCGAGGCTGGCGACCAGACTTCGCCCGTCGGCCATGCCGCCGCTGGAGACGAAGGGGATCTCCAGCTCGTCGGCGGCGCGGGGCAGCAGGATGAAGTTGGGGATGTCGTCCTCACCCGGATGGCCGCCGCATTCGAACCCGTCGACGCTCACCGCATCGCAGCCGATTGCCTGCGCTTTCAGGGAGTGACGCACGGAGGTGCACTTGTGGATCACCTTGATCCCGGCATCCTTGAGGTGCGGCAGCAGGTCGACCGGGTTGCGCCCGGCGGTCTCGACCACCCGTACCCCGCCATCGATCACCGCCTTGACCAGCCCCGGATAGTCGGGCGGGGTCAGGGTCGGCAGGATGGTGAGGTTCACCCCGAACGGCTTGTCGGTCATGTCCTTGCAGCGCGCGATTTCGTTGGCGAGCTTCTCGGGCGTGCCCTGCGTCAGCCCGGTGATGATCCCGAGCCCCCCGGCATTGGACACCGCCGCCGCCATCTCGGCAAAGCCGACATAGTGCATCCCGCCCTGAATGATGGGGTGCTGGATGCCGAACATTTCGGTGATGGCGGTCTTCATGGCGTGGTCTCTCCCGTTG
>DAIQNP010000045.1:0-8007 GCA_036788335.1 Erythrobacter sp. | reverse complement strand
GGCGTGATCGAGGGCAGCTGCGCCAGCGCGCGCAATTCGCCCAGCTCGTCGGTCAGGCCGAACATGTCGGTCGAGATGATCACCGGCGCGGTAGGCACCACGATCACGCGGTCCTCTGCCGCACGGGTCACCAGCACCTCGGTTTCCAGCATGCTTTCGACGCCCTTGAGCTCCAGTGTCGCCTTGAGCGGACGGGTGACGGTCTGGCCGACTGCCAATCCGGCAAAGGCAGCCGGATCGAGCTGCGCGGTTACCACCGCTTCGGGATTGTCGACGATCTCGAAGAAAATCTCGCGCATCCGTTCGTCGCGGATGTCCACCCCGGTGCTGACCGAGGCCAGCGCAATCGCGATTCGCGCCATGCCGTCGGTACCGATCGTGCCCGACATGGTCTCGAACCGGTTGTTCTCGGCAATCTCGCCCGCCTTGATGCTGACATAGGACAGGCGCGAGGCGGCCGGGTCGAGCGTCCAGGTGCCCTCGGTCACCGCTGCCTCCACCTCGGCGACAGGCGCTTCGGGCGCGGTTTCGGCGCAGGCAGCAAGGCCAAAAGCGAGCGGCGCGAACAGGGCAAGGGTGCGACGAAGCTGCATCACGGGCGAAAACCTCTCAAACGGGATCACGGGTCGGGTGACTATGCGATTTGATGCGCCGCCGAAAGGGGAATGCGCTTGCAAAATGCGCGGCGCTGCGGCGCGGGGTGTTGCACCAACCGATCAGGATGGCTCAGCGACCGGGTCCGTCCCAACAGGGTTCGAGGGCTTTGAGAGTCGTGTCGGTCCATTGTGCAAGCGGACTGCCCGATTGGGCAATCAGTTCGATGCGCGCGCCGGTATCCGACCTGCTCTCATATCCCCGCATCGCCAGCGTGTAGGTCGTCGGGTGCATCGGGATCGCACCTTGACGAAGCATATGAACCGGGCGCGGCAAACCGCGGCATGGGCAGCGCTTCCACCTTTGCAAGTTCGGTCATCATGGCCGGACAGGTGCGACTGTCAGCGGAGCTTTGCAGGGCCTTGCCCCGCCGATCGGTTACCTTGCGATCCATCCGGTAATGCCGGACATTGCCCGGCTCAATGACCAGCATCACCTCGACCTCGACCCTTGGGGCATTGCGCACAGTGTCGGGCCTGACCGAAAACGAGCCGACAGGAAGCTCATGAGCCGCGCTCTGCGGCGCAGCGGCGAGGGCAAGGCCAGCAAAGAGCGCGAAAGGAATCAATTGAGGAAACTCCCGTGGATGGGGGCGCCCAGTTTACCCCCAAACACTGAACGGGGTCTGACAGCTACTCCCACTCGATCGTGCCGGGCGGCTTGCTGGTATAGTCATACACCACCCGGTTGATGCCCTTGACCTCGTTGACGATCCGGGTGGCGACGCGGGTCAGGAAGCCGGCATCGAAGGGGAACACGTCCGCCGTCATCCCGTCGGTCGAGGTCACCGCGCGCAGGGCGCAGACGAAATCGTAGGTGCGATAATCGCCCATTACGCCCACGGTCTTGACCGGCAGCAGCACCGCAAAGGCCTGCCAGATCGCGTCGTACAGCCCGGCGGCGCGGATTTCCTCAAGGTAGACCGCATCGGCCTTGCGCAGGATGTCGCAGCGTTCGCGGGTGACCTCGCCGGGGATGCGGATCGCCAGGCCGGGGCCGGGGAAAGGATGGCGGCCGACGAAGGCATCCGGCAGGCCCAGCTCGCGACCCAGATCGCGGACCTCGTCCTTGAACAATTCGCGCAAGGGTTCGACCAGTTGCATGTTCATGCGTTCGGGCAGCCCGCCGACATTGTGGTGGCTCTTGATCGTCACAGAAGGCCCGCCGGTGAAGCTGACGCTCTCGATCACGTCGGGGTAGAGCGTCCCCTGCGCGAGGAAATCGGCGCCGCCGATCCTGGTCGCCTCGGCTTCGAACACGTCGATGAAGGTCTTGCCGATGAACTTGCGCTTGGCTTCGGGGTCGGTGAGCCCGGCGAGTCCGCCGAGGAACATCTCTTCGGCTTCCACATGCACCAGCGGGATGTTGTAGTGGTTCTTGAACAGGCTGACGACCTGCTCGGCCTCGCCCATCCGCATCAATCCGTGGTCGACGAAGACGCAGGTCAGCTGGTCGCCGATCGCTTCGTGGATCAGCACCGCCGCGACCGCCGAATCGACCCCGCCCGACAAGCCGCAGATGACTTTGCCGTCGCCGACCTTGGCGCGGATCTCCGCGATCTTGGTCTTGCGGAATTCGGCCATCGTCCAGTCGCCCGCCAGCCCGCAGACATGGCGCACGAAATTGGCGATCAGCTTGCCGCCATCGGGGGTGTGGACCACTTCGGGGTGGAACTGGGTGCCATAGAACTTGCGCGCTTCATCCGCGATCACCGCAAAGGGCGCGCCGTCACTGGTGGCGACGATGTCGAAACCGGGGGCAAAGCGCGTGACCTTGTCGCCGTGGCTCATCCAGACCTGGTGCCGTTCGCCCACCTGCCACAACCCGTCGAACAGCGCGCATTCGGCGGTGACGGTCAGGAAGGCGCGGCCGAATTCGCCGCCCTCTCCGGTTTCGTGACCGGGACGGACCTCGCCGCCCAACTGGTGCGTCATGACCTGCTGGCCGTAGCAGATGCCGAGGATCGGCACCCCGGCGTCGAACAGGAGCTGCGGCGCACGCGGCGATCCTTCGTCCGGCACACCGGCGGGCGAGCCCGACAGGATGATGCCCTTGGGGCGCATCCGCCGGAAAGCCGCTTCGGCCTGGGTGAAGGGCGCGATTTCCGAATAGACCCCCGCCTCGCGCACGCGCCGGGCAATCAACTGGGTCACTTGCGATCCGAAGTCGACGATCAGGATCGATTCCGCTGCGGCAGAATCGCTGGTGGGGCCGCTGGTGACAGGGCTGGAAGGTTGCGCGCTCATCGCGGCGGATTACGAAGCGCACCCCGCGCTGTCCAGCATCACCGCACGGCGAACAGTTATTTTGCGTTGCAGCAAAAATGATTCGCACAGAATCAGATTGTTGCTGGCGATCCTGCGGGGATCTGATTGCATATATAGCAACACACCCGCCGCTTTTCGCATTTGCACACAATTCTTGTGCATTGCACCATGCAGTCGAACGCAACGGAATGCCGATCAACGGCATCGCTTTCTTCGACACCCTCTCACGAACCGGAGATTACCCATGCGCTTTGTCCTCCCCCTGCTCGCTCTTCTCGCTGCCGCAGCGCCTGCTGCTGCCGAGAAGGCCGTGACCGTCCGAATCGCCTTTAGTGATATCGATGTGACCAGCCCCGACGGCCGCGCGACGCTCGAAAAGCGGATCAATGCCAAGGTCCGCCGCGCCTGCATGGTCGATGGCGCGGCCCGCTACAATTACGGCCGCCCCGCTGTCGACAGCAAGTGTCTGGTCGACACCCGCGCCGCTGCACTCGCCGAAGTCGAGCGTCTGGCCGCCGCTGCAACCCGGCAAGGCCGGGCCATCGCCGCCAACTGATTGATTGCTCCATAGCAACAGGCAGACGGCCGTCGGAGCGATCCTGCGGCCGTTTTGCCGGGTGGTGACCCATTTTGTTGCGAAAACTTCAATCGGAATTGGCGTTTTCGCATTTGTATTGTGCCGCATCGAACAGCATCTGGCATCCAGACGCTTGAACGTCCGGGCCCTCTCTCTCCAGCCCGGCGATCCTTCCCCCAAAGGACAAGCGCCCGGCAGAAGCACACCGAACACGGTGCTTCTGCCCGTCTGCCTCTCCGGCATGAACGCCCGCACCCCCCCGCGGATCGTTCACCGGACCTCCGGTGCCCGGCGCCGGACGCGCAGTCAGTGAGACGCGGCCGCCACTCCTCCCCCCCCCTTGAAATGGTGGCCGCGTCTCCAGTGCGCCAGCGGCAACCCATCGCTTGACGCCGTGATGATTGCAGAATTCGATTACACACATTAAAAATAATCAATCACTAGGTACTAACAATCTTGCGTCGATATTGCCATTTGATGCGCAAGCGAGGAAAGCCGACTCAGGTCGGGCGTTCTCGCCACACCGATCAAACAGGGAAACGCAACCATGCGCATGTTCAATGACAAGGCAATCTCGCTGCTGCTGGCTCTCGCCGTCAGCACCACCGCCTTCACCACCTACATCTTCTGATCCGCGCGAGGTCAACCGACCTCGCCCAGCCGCGCCGCCGCATCGCGCAAGTCGCTCTTGAGCAGCTTGCCGATGTGGCTGCGCGGCATTTCTTCAATGGCGTGCAGCGCGGCGAGACGCTGGGTCCTGCCCAGCCGGACATTCACCGCCGCCATGATCGCGGCAGGGTCGCCCGCCCCGTCGTTCAGCACGACGAAGCCGACCGGACTTTCGCCCCAGCGGCGTGAGGGGACACCCACCACCGCCGCTTCGGCCACCCCCGGCTCCTTCAGCAATTCCGCTTCCAGATCGCTCGGATAGATGTTGAACCCGCCCGAGATGATCATGTCCTTAGCGCGGCCCACAAGTTCGACGAAGCCGTCGGCATCGACCCGCCCGATATCGCCCATCCGCATCCACGCCTCGCCCGTCGCCGGGTCGACCCACTGTGCTTCGGCGGTCTTGTCGGGGCGGTTCCTGTAGCCGCTCATCATGGTCAGGCTGCGGCCGATCAGGTTGCCGGGTGTGCCGGGCGGCACCTCGCGGTCATGATCGTCCAGCACCTTCAGCTCGCTGCCGGGTGCCGGGCGGCCGACGGTGTGGAGCTTGCCGGGAAATTCGTGGCACGCCAGCAGGCACACCACCCCGCCCTCGGTCATCGAGTAGATCTCGATCAGCCCGCCCGGCATCCGTGCCAGAACTTCGCGCTTCAGCGCGGCGGAGAACGGTGCCGATGTGCAATATTTCAGTGCGAGGCTCGTCAGGTCGAAGTCGCCAAAGCCTGCAAAATCCATCAGCCGCTGGTATTGCACCGGGACCAGCATGGTGATCGTCGTGCGGTCGCTTTGGGCAAAAGACAGCCACTCGGCACAATCGAACTTGCCCATCACCCGCACGCAGCCCCCCGCCAGCAGCACCGGCAGGAAGGCGACCATCGTGGTGTTCGAATAGAGCGGGGTCGACGCGAGCGAGCGGATCTCGAGCCCCGCGCCGAGGAACGACAGCGCGGTGGGCGCGAACTGCCGCCAGCGCATCGCGTGCGAATGGACGATACCCTTGGGGATGCCGGTCGTCCCGCTCGAATAGATGATGTTGAACGCATCGCCGGGTTCGGGCGCGAAGGCGGGCGCGCGGCTGCCGGGAGGGGCCATCCACTGGTCGATGCTCTCGAGCGGCACGCGGATCAGGCCCGCCATGAACTCCTGCCCCAGCTCCGTTGCCTTAGCCGCATCGATGAACAGGTGCCGGGCGCCCGAATCGCGCGCCATGCCGGCCAGCTGTTCAAGGCTGGCGCTGGTGGTGAGCGGAGCGGCCACGCCCCCGGCCCGCACGGCTGCGAGGAACACCAGCGCATACTCGACGCTCGATGTGCCGAGGATCGCCACCGATTGCCCGCGTTCGAGCCCGGTCTCGACCAGCCGCGCCGCCAGTCGCTCGACCAGCCCCACCAGCTCGGCCCAATAGACCTCGCGCCGCTCGTCGATCAGGGCCAGGTCGTCGCCCTTGATCCGCGACCAGTCCATCAGGATCTCGGCGAAGGTGCCGAAAGGTTCGGCGAGGCGGGCGGTCATCATCTCGGTGCTCATGGCGGTCATGCATAAGCGGGCAGGCGGGCCACGCAACCGCGATCATGCGCCGCCGCGCTGCCACGTCCAATCCGTCAGCGCCTGCCGCGGGCGATCATGGTCTTGCGGGGGAATATCGCAAGTCGAATGGCGTCACGCACCGCAATGTGATACTTTGATGGCGGGGAATACGACTCGCTATTGGGCGGATCGTGAGGGGGGTTATTCATGCGGTTCAACAATGACGGTTGGCTGAATTCGGCGACGAGGGACAATTCGCCGAACTTTCATCAGGGGCGCAATCCTCGCGAAATAATCGTGATGCATTACACCGCCGGCTACACGGCGCGGTCGGCGATCGACACCTTCAAGAAGCCCAGAAGCGCAAGCGCACACTTCGTCGTCGAAGTCGACGGCGCGATCACCCAGATGGTTTCGACCAATGACCGCGCATTTCATGCCGGACCCAGTCTCTATAATGGCCGGTCGGGGGTGAACAACTTCTCGATCGGGATCGAAATCGTCAATCCCGGTTATCATTTCAAGGCAGACGACGGCAAATGGCTCAACTGGGAACGCAAGCCTGTGCCGGCAGCGCGGCTGAGCCCCTTTCCCGACATGCTCGAAGCGCGCGATCCAAGGGTCGGCTCGGCGCGGCAGTTCTGGCCGACCTACCCCGATGACCAGTTGAAAGCGGTCGAGGATCTGACCAAGGCGCTGCTGAAGGCCTATGGTTCGCTCGTCGACATCGTCGGCCATCGCGACATCGATTCCGTCCGCCAGTGGAAGGTCGATCCCGGCCCTGCCTTTCCCATGCCGCGCTTCCGCCGCCTGATCGACCGGCGCGACGATCAGGTCACGGTGGTCACCTATGTGGTCGATGTATCGGGCGGCACCCTCAATGTGCGCGGCGGGCCGGGAACCAGCTTTGCCACACTCGACTGGGGCCCGCTGCGCAACGGGCAGCAGGTGGAGCGGCTGGAAGCGCGCGGCGAATGGTACCGGGTGCGTCGCTGGATCGAGGGCGTGCCGCATGAAGGCTGGGTCTATGCAGCCTACCTGACGCCGGCCATCTGACCTCTGCAAGGCGGCTCCTGCGCCGCCTCGCACGTCGATGACGCAACGGTGCCGCGCAGCGGCCGGACAGTGACACAGTGCACTTCCGGCCCGGCCCGCCAACCCGTCTGCCACACCCGCCTGCGCATTCGTGGAAAAGCGCCGCCGTGGTGCCTCCCGCATTTGGGTTTCCGCGCCCGAACGCCTATATGATCGGCATGAACGACACCACTTCACAAACGCCCGAAGGCCTCCCCGAAAAAGTCCGCCAGATGGGCGAATACGGCGCGGATTCGATCAAGGTTCTCAAGGGCCTCGATGCCGTGCGCAAGCGCCCCGGCATGTATATCGGCGATACCGACGACGGGTCGGGCCTGCATCACATGGTCTTCGAAGTCAGCGACAACGCGATCGACGAGGCCTTGGCGGGTCATTGCGACCTCGTATTGATCGAATTGAACCCGGATGGCAGCGTTTCGGTCGAGGATAACGGCCGCGGCATTCCCACCGGCATGCACACCGAAGAGGGCGTCTCCGCTGCCGAAGTCATCATGACCCAGTTGCACGCGGGCGGGAAGTTCGAGAACACCAGCGACGACAACGCCTACAAGGTGTCCGGCGGGCTCCACGGCGTCGGTGTGTCGGTGGTCAACGCGCTGTCGGAATGGCTCGAACTGGTGATCTGGCGCGAGGGCAAGGCGCATTGGATGCGGTTCGAGCATGGCAACGCGGTCGAACCACTGGTGGTCACCGGCGACGCGCCGCCGGTCGAGGGCAATGGCGACGACAACGGCCTGAAAAAGGGCACCCGCGTCACCTTCAAGGCCAGTCACGACACCTTCAAGAACGTCACCGAGTACGATTCCGACAAGCTCGAACACCGTTACCGCGAGCTCGCCTTCCTCAATTCGGGTGTGCGCATCAAGCTGCGCGACAAGCGCCATGAAGAAGTGCTCGAACACGATCTCTATTACGAGGGCGGGATCGCGGCCTTCGTCAAATATCTCGACCGCAACAAGCAGCCGCTGGTGGGCGAACCGATTTCGGTCTCGGCCGAAAAGGACGGGATCGGGATCGACGTCGCCTTGGAATGGAACGATTCCTATTACGAGAACGTGCTGGCCTTCACCAACAACATCCCGCAGCGCGACGGCGGCACGCACCTGGCCGCCTTCCGCACGGCGCTGACCCGGACGCTCAACAATTATGCCGAGCGATCGGGAATGCTGAAGAAGGAAAAGGTCAGCCTGTCGGGCGAGGACATGCGCGAAGGCCTGA
>DAIQNP010000044.1:0-12610 GCA_036788335.1 Erythrobacter sp. | reverse complement strand
GCGCGCGGCTCGCGGGGTGACCACGCGCTTCTGGTCGCCGGTGCCCCCGCCATTCTTCGCGCCGGTCGGACGCAGGCCGGGGACGACGAAATAGCCGTCCTTCCATGCCTTTTTCACAAAGCCGACTTCCTGCCCCGAACATACCACCCCGTCGAGGCCTGCCGCATGGGCGAGTTCAGCCAGCCGCATCACCTGCGTTTCGGCGCTGCCATAGACGCCGGTGGCGGTCAGATCATTGGCATCGAGGCTGGTCAGCGTCGTCACCGCGACCACCTTGCAGCCTTCTGCCGCTGCCGCCTTGGCATCCTCCATCATCGCGCGCCCGCCGCTGGCATGGACGGTGACGATCGCGGGTTCATAGAGATGGATCGCCTGCATCGCGGCGGCGACGGTGTTGGGGATGTCGTGAAACTTGAGGTCGAGGAAGATCGGCAGGCCGAAATGCGCGATTTCGTGAACCCCGTGGCTGCCGTGGGCGCAGAAGAATTCCAGCCCCAGCTTCACCCCGCCGATATGCGCCTTGACCTTGTTCAGCAGCGTCTTGGCCGGTTCCAGCTGCGGCACATCCAGTGCGAGATAGACCGGATTGCTCATGACGTCGCCCCGCTGTTGTCGATCGCGTCCGGTCCGAGTGGATCACCGGGCTTAGTCGCGGCCTTGTCCATAGGGCTGTCCACAGGGCTGTGCGCAGGTTTGTGCACTAAGTTGTCCCGGGTCACGTCATCGCTTGCGACATCGGCAGCATTTTGCGCGTGCAGCTCGTTCTGGCGGGCCAGTGCAGCCGTCTTGAGCGATTGTTCCAGACTGCGGACGCGCCGCTTCAAGCCCCACTTGATCGACTGGTGATAGGCCCAGGCCGGGACGAAGCCGACAAGGAACGCCAACACCACCAGCACCGGCAGCTTGGTTTCCATCACGAGGTTTTCCCACAGGGTCACCTCGACCGGCTTCCAGTTGTAGATCGCAAACACCGTGATCCCGATGAATACGAGGATCAGGGCGATGGTGCGCACTATCTGCACAGACTGTATTCCTCCGCTTGTCCCGTTAGGGCAGGGGCGAACCTAGGCGAATTCGCCGATGAGTCCAGCGCCCGGCACGCGGTATCGGGGACATTGACCGGGCGGCGCAGGGCGAGGGCCTCTCAGCCGAAAACCCGCGCGAAAATCGTGTCGACGTGGCGGAAGTGGTAGGCGAGGTCGAACTTTTCCTCCAGCGCCTGCGGGCTGAGCGCGGCTGTGACCTGCGGGTCAGCCTTGAGCAGGTCGAGCAGCGATAGCGCGCCGCCGCTTTCCCATACCTTCATCGCATTGCGCTGCACCAGAGCATAGGCATCTTCGCGGCTCACGCCCGCCTGCGTCAGGGCCAGCAACACCCGCTGAGAATGGACGAGGCCGCCCATGCTATCGAGGTTCTTCCGCATCCGTTCAGGGTAGATCAGCAGCTTTTCGATCACCCCTGTCAGCCGTGCTAGCGCGAAGTCGAGTGTGATCGTCGCGTCTGGGCCGATGAAGCGTTCGACCGAGGAATGCGAGATGTCGCGCTCGTGCCACAGGGCGACGTTCTCAAGCGCGGGCAGGGCATAGGCACGGATCATGCGCGCTTGTCCGGTGAGGTTTTCAGTGAGGATCGGGTTGCGCTTGTGCGGCATCGCGCTCGATCCCTTCTGGCCGGGCGAGAAATATTCCTCCGCCTCCAGCACCTCGGTGCGCTGGAGGTGGCGGATTTCGACCGCGAGCCGCTCGATGCTGCCAGCGACCACCGCGAGCGTGGCGAAATACATCGCGTGGCGGTCGCGCGGGATCACCTGTGTGGAGACCGGTTCAATGGCGAGGCCGAGCTTTTCCGCCACATAGGCCTCGACCGCCGGATCGACATTGGCAAAGGTGCCGACCGCGCCGCTGATCGCGCAGGTGGCGATCTCGGCCCGCGCTGTGACCAACCGTTCGCGGCAGCGCGCGAATTCGGCATAGGCCTGTGCCAACTTCAACCCGAAGGTCACAGGCTCTGCATGAATACCGTGGCTGCGGCCGATGGTGGGGGTGAACTTGTGCTCCATCGCGCGGGTCTTGATCGCGGAGAGCAGTCCATCAATGTCATCGATGAGGATATCGGTCGCACGCGCCAATTGCACCGAGAGCGTGGTGTCGAGCACATCGGAGGACGTCATCCCCTGATGCATGAAGCGGGCCTCGTCACCGACCTGCTCGGCGATCCAGGTGAGAAATGCGATCACGTCATGCTTGGTCACAGCCTCGATTGCATCGATGGCGGCGACGTCGATCACGGGTTCGGTCGCCCACCAGTCCCACAGCGCTTTGGCAGCCGACGGCGGCACCACGCCAAGCTCGCCGAGCTTCTCGGTCGCGTGCGCCTCGATCTCGAACCAGATGCGATACTTCGCTTCCGGCTCCCACAGGGCGGTCATTTGCGGGCGGGCGTAGCGGGGGACCATCGGCGGCTCCGAATGAAGGATCACAAGTGGCGCAGCGGCTAGGCGGGGCAGGCGCGGATGGCAAGCCTGCGCAATGGGACTGTCAGATAAGCCCCTTGGCGCGCAGGCTCACATGACCCTCGCGTCCGATGATCACGTGATCGTGGACCGTGACGCCGAGCAGCCGCCCGGCCTCGGCGATGCGCTGGGTGATCTGGATGTCGGCGCGGCTGGGTTCGGGCGAGCCGCTGGGGTGATTGTGGACGAGAATCATGGCGGTGGCACCCAGATCCATCGCCCGGCGGATCACTTCGCGCGGGTGGATCGCGGCCTCATCGATCGAGCCGTCGCCCACGTGATGATCGTCGATCAACCGGTTCTTCGTGTCGAGATACAGCACCCGCACCCGCTCCACGGTCAGGTGCGCCATGTCGGTGGTGAGGTAGTCGATCAGCGCCTGCCAACTGCCCAGCACCGGCTTCCTGATGATTTCCCCCCGCGTCATCCGGCGGGCAGCCACCGAGACGGCCAGCAATGCCGCCGCGCTGGTTTCGCCCACGCCCTTGACCCGCTGCATCGCCTTGGGATCGGCGTTGAGCACGCCCGCCAGACTGCCGAATTGCGCAATCAGCGCCTTGGCCTGCGGCTTGGTATCCCCCTGCTTGATCGCGGCGAACAGCAGGTATTCGAGCACCTCGTAATCCGCCAGTGCCTCGGCTCCGCCCGTGAGCAGCCGTTCGCGCAGCCGCGCCCGGTGCCCGTCACCCGCCGCCTTGCCCGCGTCGGAGCGCGGCGAACCGCCTTCCGCAGCAGGCTCGGGGCCGAAATCGAAACCGTGTTCAGCTTGCGGCAAAGCGACCCCCCCCGGCACAGCATGGAACTTGATGCTTCATTGCCTTTGCACAGCGATGCGCGCAAGGGAGTCGCACGATGGCGAGGGTCGACGAGCAGGACGAGGGGCAGGAACTTGCGCCCCGCGAACACCGTGTCCCGCCTCGCCGGTGGCCGCGTCGCTGGCCTGCGCGCATCGGACTTGGCAGCGCGGTGGTGCTGCTGGCGGTCGGCGGCACGATCTGGATGGATCGCGAGCGCCTCGCGGGCGACATCATCGACGATTACCTCGCCGAAAACGGCATCGCAGCGCGTTACGATATCATCGCCATCGGGCCGCGCCTCCAGGTGATCGAGAACCTTGTGGTAGGCGACCCGGCGCGCCCGGACCTGACCGCGCAGCGCGTTGTGGTCGAACTGGGCTACAGTCTCACCGGCCTTGAGGTCAGCCAGATCGAAGCAAGCGGCGTGCGGGTGTCCGGCTCCTATCGCAGCGGCACCTTCAGCCTGGGATCGCTCGATCCGCTGCTGTTCACTGGCAGCGACGAACCGGCGGCGCTTCCGAGCTTCAACGTGGTGCTGCGCGATGCGCGCGGGCTGATCGAGAGCGATTTCGGGCGCATCGGCCTGCGGCTGGACGGGGCGGGGCGGCTCGATGATGGCTTTGCCGGGACGCTGGCCGCCACCGCGCCGGGGATCGGCACCGACGACTGCCGGGCCGAGCGCGCGACGTTCTACGGCAAGCTGACCACCGAAGATGGCGCACCGGCGTTCGATGGTCCCCTGCGGTTGGCTGGCGTGGCCTGCGCCGGAGCCAGCATGGCGCAGGCCGACATCGGCAGCCGGATTCAGCTTTCGCCGGACCTCACCCAAGCCGACGGCGAATTTGCTGTCACGGGCAGCACGCTCGGCTACGCCACCCTGCGCAGCGCTGCCCTGTCGGGAACCGCGCGGCTCGGCTGGTCGCAGCGCGGGCTGGCAGTGGACCATGACCTGACGCTTGCTGACCTGGCGCTACCTGAAGGCGCGCTCGGCCAGTTGACGGCAGAAGGCGCATGGCGCGGCGACAACAAGATGGCGCGCAGCCAGTGGGAAGGGCGCGTCAGCGGCACAGGCATGGTGCCGGGGCGAGGCCTGCTCGATCCGCTGGCGCAAGCCGAGAGGGGACTGGACGGCACGCTGCTCGCCCCTTTGCTGCGGCAGGCACGCGGGAACCTCGCAAACGCGCTCGACGGGGCGGGATTCGCGGCCGAGGCAATTGTGCGCCAGACTGGCGAGAACATCGCGCTGATCGTGCCCGAGGCCGAACTGCGGACCCGTGCGGGGGTGCCGGTGTTGGCGCTGTCGCAGGTCAGCGGTGCGCTGTCGGGCGCGGGTCTGTCTGGCCTGCGCGGCAATTTCGTCGCGGGCGGGGAGGGCTTGCCTGCCGTCAACGGGCGCATGGAGCAGCGCGGGCCCGGCGGCTTCACTGCGCGGCTCGCGATGGCCGAATACCGCTCGGGCATCAACCGGCTGGCGGTGCCGCGATTCGACGTGAGGCAGGAGCGTCCGGGTCTGCTGCGCTTTGCCGGGCTGGTGACCGCCAGCGGCGCGCTGCCGGGCGGCGAAGTGCAGGGACTGGAACTGCCGCTCGAAGGTTCATGGTCGCAAGGCACAGGCGTGAGCGTGGGCACCGCCTGCACGCGCTTGCGCTTTTCCGCGTTGGCGCTGTCGGGGCTGGCGCTCGAAGCACAGCGGATCGAACTGTGTCCCGAAAGGCGCGGTCCGATGTTGGCCTATAACGATGCGCTGACGATCGCGGCAAGGGTGCGCGATCCGCTGGTGCTTTCGGGAACAATGGGTGAGAGCCCGGCTCGCATCTCTGCCACCAGCGCGGTGCTGCGCTACCCTGAACCGTTCGCGCTGGAAGGGCTGGCCGCGCGCTTCGGCGTGCCGGGGAGCGAGATTGCGCTCGCCGCCGACCAGCTGACCGGAAGTCTGTCCGGCGATATCGGGGGGCAATTCTCGGGAGGAAGCGCGCAGCTGCCGGCTGTGCCGCTCGATCTGTCGGCGATCGCGGGTCGCTGGCGGTTTGCCGAGGGCACGCTGCGGCTGGAAGACGCGCGCTTTGCCATCGCGGACCGTCCGGTCGAGGGCGAAGCGCGGTTTGTCCCGCTTGAGGGTCGCGCCGCCAGCCTCGTCTTCGAAGGCAGCACCATCCTTGCCGATACCCCGCTTTACCACGGCGGATCGGGGCGCCAGGTGGCAGTCATCGATCTGCGCCATGATCTCGAAAGCGCTGGCGGCGGCGCGCGCATTACCATGCCCGGACTGGTTTTCGACGAGGCACTCCAGCCGGACGAACTCTCCTATCTGGCCAAGGGCGTAATCGCGGTCGCCGATGGCACCGTGACCGGCGAAGGGCGGATCGACTGGACTGCGGATGGGATCACAAGCGGCGGCACATTCGGCTCCGAAAACCTTGATTTCGCGGCGGCCTTCGGGCCTGTACGCGGGCTGGCCGGGCGAGTGCGCTTCACAGATCTCCTCAACCTCACCACCGCGCCCGATCAGGTGTTGACCATTGCCGCGATCAATCCCGGGATCGAAGTGTTGGGCGGGCGGGTGCAGTTCGATGTCGAGGGCGGCACCCTGCTGCGGCTCGATGATGCGCGCTTCCCGTTCATGGGGGGCGAGTTGCGGATGCGCCCGCTGGCGATGGATTTCAGTCAGCCCGAACAGCGCCGCTACATCTTCGACATCGCCGGGCTGGATGCGGCGACCTTCGTGGCCGAGATGGAGCTGACCAATCTCTCTGCCACCGGCACGTTCGACGGCAGCGTGCCGATTATCTTCGATGCCAATGGCAATGGCCGGATCGAAGGCGGGGCCTTGATGGCGCGCGAGGGCGGGGGCAATCTCGCCTATATTGGCGACCTGACCTACGAGGATCTGGGGGCGATGGGCAATTACGCCTTCTCGGCGCTGCGTTCGCTCGATTACCGGCAAATGCGTATCACCCTCAATGGCGACCTGGCCGGCGAGATCGTCACCAGTTTCAATTTCGACGGGGTGCGGCAGGGGGCAGGCGCAAGCCGCAACTTCATCACTCGCCGCCTCGCCAAGCTGCCGATTCAATTCAGGATCAATGTCCGTTCCGAAAGCTTCACCCAACTGGCGCTGATCGTGAGCGGTGCTTTCGATCCGACCGCCTGGGGCGATCCCTTTGCTCTGGGATTGCTGCGCTACGAGGACGGCAGGCTGATCCGCAGGCCGAGCAAACCCGCTCAGCCTGCACCGCCAATCTCTTCAGAGCCCCGATCCGTTCAACCATCAGAAAGCGATCCTCTGCGATGACGCGCATGAAATTGACCCGAACCCTGCGCAATGCGACAAAGCGATCAAGCTGCATGACTGCAAGGGGGACGGGGATGAAGGCAAAGACCGGGTTGGCCGGGTTGGTAGCGATGATGCTGTCGGGGTGCATCAACATTCAGGCTCCTGATAAGCCGATCGTGATCCAGCTCGACATCAATATCAGGGCAGAGGTTCTCTATGCTCTGGCCGAGGACGCGGCCAACACGATTGAAGAAAACGCCGACATCTTCTGATGTGCTGCGACTGGGAGTGACGATGATGCGCCATAAAGCTTTTGCAGGAATTGCCGCGCTGGTCGCGATCGGTCTGGTGGCGGCACCTGCGCTGGCACAGCGCGATCCGGCCTATGCCGCCGCGCGCGCTGCGGGTCAGGTGGGCGAGCAGCCCGACGGCTATCTCGCCATCGTCGGTGCCGCCGACCCTGCGCTTCAGCGGGTGGTCGACGACATCAACATCAAACGCCGCGCGGTCTATGCCGAGAAGGCCAAGCAGAACAGCGCCACGCTCGAGGCCTATGCGCTCACTTCGGGCTGCATTGCGATCGCGGCGACCAAGCCCGGCGAGAAATATCGCGCGCCCGATGGCAGCTGGCTGACCCGTACCGACGCTCCGCCCATGCGGGATCAGCGCTGCCCGACCTGATGCTGGCCGTAGCGGCAAGGGGCGTTCCGAAGCAGCGAGACGCGCGGCCGCTTGCAGCGCTTGCATGCAACGCCTTCGCAGTTGCGGAAAACTGGGTCCCCGCCATGGTTGACTCGCCCTTGCCCCCCTTCTAAGGGGTCCGCGCCCTCGGCGGGCACCTTGCCGCGCGTGCCTCGTATTTCCAAAGGAAGGATACCGGCATGAGCGATGAGAAGCCTGCCCGAGATTCCATCGGTGAGGATGCGCGGATCGACGCGCTCGAAGCGCGGCTGAAGGTCGCACGCGAGCGTGAAGCGGAGCGCAACCGTTCGAAAGTGCAGGGAACCGACGCGAATTATCGCAGCGGCAACCGCGTGCTGGCGAACCTGATCGGCGGAATTCTCGGCGGAGCGGTGATCGGCTATGCGGTTGACGCATTGGCCGGGATCGCACCATGGGGACTGTTGGGCGGGCTGTTCCTCGGGACGGCATCGGCCTTCAGAAGCATCATACTTTCGGCCAATGCGCGTCCCGGGGAGGGGAGCAGCGGCGAACAGCAGGACCCCTGAACCGGGGCCATTTTCGTCACCGACCTGCTTGCAGGCGCGGTTCATAGACAAGATTTTTGAGGACCGACAATCGTGGCAGCCGAAGAGGGCAAGGTCGATCCGATGAAGCAGTTCACCATCGAGCCCCTGTTTGGCTCGAACTGGCAACTGGCTGACGGGATCAACATCGCGTTCACCAATTCCGCGCTGTGGATGGGGTTGACCGCTGTGCTGGTGACCGCATTCGTCGCGGGCGGCATGCAGCGCCAGCTGGTCCCGGGCCGCTGGCAGATGGCGGTCGAGACGATGACCGGCTTCATCGACAACCTGCTCGAAGCCAATGTCGGCAAGGCCGGACGCAAATACGTCCCCTACATATTCACGCTGTTCATGTTCATCCTGTTCGGCAACCTGCTCGGCCTGATGCCGGTGGGACTTATCCCGCACGTCCACGCCTTCACCTTCACCAGTCACTTCACGGTTACCGGCGTACTGGCGATCCTCAGCTTTTCGATCGTGCTGATCGTCGGCTTCGCCAAGCACGGGCTGCACTTCTTGTCGCTGTTCTGGCCCGCCAACACACCGGCGTTCCTGGCCGCGCCGATCAGCCTGATCGAGCTGGTGTCCTTCATGGTCCGCCCCTTCAGCCTCGCGCTGCGACTGTTCGTGGCGATGATGGCGGGTCACGTGCTGCTCAAGGTGCTGGCGAGCTTCGTGATTGCCGGTGGCGGCGCGGGTCTTGGCCTTGGCGCGCTGGTCGGCATCCCGAGCTTCATCCTGATGGTCGCGATCAGCGCGCTCGAAATTCTCGTCGCTGGGATCCAGGCCTATGTGTTCGCCTTGCTGACCTCGCTCTACATCAACGACGCGGAAAACCTTCACTAGGGCACGCGTCAGCCGCGCTCTTACATACCCCAGCCAACAACACGTTTTTTCAAGGAGTTTATTACCATGGACGCACAAGCTGCAGCTCTTCTGGGTGCCGGTCTCGCGGCGATCGGCGCAGGGCTTGCCGCGCTCGGCGTGGGCAACGTGTTCGCCTCGTTCCTCGAAGGCGCGCTGCGCAATCCGGGTGCGGCTGACGGCCAGCAGGGCCGTCTGTTCATCGGCTTCGCGGCAGCCGAACTTCTCGGCCTGCTGGCCTTCGTCATCGCCGTCCTGCTGATCTTCAACTGATCGCAATCCGCAGCAGCGGGCGTGCGGGCTTGACCCGAGCGCTCGCTGCGCGGCAATGAAGGCGAGCAATGCCCCAGATCGAACAAATTGCCGAGACGCTGTCCAGCCAGGTGTTCTGGCTGCTGGTGTTCTTCGGCCTCACTTTCCTGCTTGTCGGACTGGGCATGGTGCCCAGGATCATGGGTACCGTCGACCTGCGTAACCAGCAGATCGCGGACGATCTGGTCGCGGCGCAATCCGCGCGCGATGCGGCCGACCGGGAAGAGGAAGCCTGGCGGCAGCGAGAGAACGCCAACCGCGAAGCTGCCCAGGGCGTGATCGCCGAGGCCAAGGCCAGGGCCGCCGCCGCCAACGCGGCCAAGCTCGCCGAAACGCAGGCGCGGCTCGACACGCGCCTCGCCGAAGCCGAAGCCGGGATCGCCGCCGCCCGCAACAGCGCGCTGGCCGAGATCGAAGGCGTCGCCGCCGATGCCACCCGCGACATCGTCGCCCGGATCGCCGGGACCGAGCTCGAACCGGGCGCAGCCGAGGCGGCAGTCAAGGAAGTGATGGCTCATGGCTGATATTCTGTTGCTGCTAGCCGTCGGAGCCGACGGCTACGCCGAACCGTCGGTGCTGGGGCTCGATTCCTACCAGTGGGTTGCGCTCGCCATGAGCGTGCTGCTTGCGGTGTTCGTATGGAAGAAGGTCCCCGGTCTGATCACCGGCGGGCTCGATGCCAAGATCGCCGAAATCCGCAGCCAGCTCGATGAAGCCAAGACCTTGCGGGCCGAGGCCGAGGCATTGCGCAACGAATATGCGGCCAAGATCGCCAGCGCCGAGCAGGATGCCGAGGCGATGCTGGCGGGTGCTCGTGCCGAAGCCGACGCGATCCTCGTCCGGGCCGAGGCCGACAGCGACCAGATGGTCGCCCGCCGCCAGCGCATGGCTGAGGACAAGATCGCCGCCGCCGAACGCGCCGCGATTGCCGAGGTCAAGGCCAGCGCGGTCAGCGCCGCCACCGCCGCCGCGCGCAAGCTGATTGCCGAGCGCCACGACAGCGCCGCCGACCGCAAGCTCGCCGACGAGGTGATCGCCTCGCTTTGAATGGCTGCAAGTTATGACATTGAAAGGGCGGTCCGCGGGGCCGCTCTTTTGCGTTCGCGCCTAACCGCCCGGCACCAGCACGACCTTGCCGACAAGTTCGCGGGCCGCCATTGCATCGAAGCCCTCGCGCCAGCGTGACAGCGGCAGGATGCGGTCGATCGCGGGCGTGATCCGGCCGGCTGCGGCAAGCTCCCCGATCGCTCGCTGGATCGCCGCCCCGCGTTCCGGGAAGCGGCGGGCGTATTCTCCGGCGCGCAGGCCGACGATGCTGAAACCCTTGATCAGCGGGATGTTGGTCGCGATGTCTGCAATCCGTCCGCTGGTGAAGCCGACCACGATGAGCTTGCCGCCGAACGCGACGCAGCGGGTCGATTCGTCGAACACATCGCCGCCCACGGGATCGAACACGATGTCGGCGAGCGCGCCGCCGGTGATCTCGGCTACAGGATCGCGGAAGCGCCCCTCGGCCAGGATCACGGCTTCCGGACCGGTTCCGACCCCGGCCTTCTCGACAATCCGGCTCATCTTCTTGCCCGAACCTGTTGAGGCGATCAACCGCGCGCCCAGGGCAATGGCAAGGTCACAGGCGGCCAGGCCCACCCCGCCGCTCGCACCGTGCACCAGCACCCATTGGCCTTCCCGCAATCCGCCCAGTTCGACCAGCCCGGTGTAGGCGGTCGCGTACACCGCGCCCATCGCGGCCGCCGCCGGGAAGCCCAGATCGCCCGGTATGGACGAGAGCTGGCTTGCGGGGATGCTGGCGCGTTCGGCAAAGGCTCCGGTCTTGTTGCCGCCCATCACCTTGTCACCGGGGGCAAAGCCGCTGTCCGGGTCCGCCGCGATCACTTCGCCCGCCAGTTCCAGCCCGCTGGTGAAGGGGACCGCAGGCTTGAACTGGTATTCGCCCCGCGTCATCAGCAGATCGGGGAAGTTCAATGATGCTGCGTGGACCCGGACCAGCACTTCGCCCGGCGCGCGGATAGGCTCGGGAATGTCCGCCAGTGCCACGCCCGACAGGTCCCCCGACAGCGCCGCGACCCTGAGCGCCTGCATGGCGTTAGAAGCTGTCCTTGGCCGCCCGCAGCGCCGCGAAAGTCTCGTGTGGGGCATTGCCGCCCCAGCGTGCCATCATCGCCGGATCATCAGCGCGCAGGAAGGGGTTGGTGGCGAGTTCACGCCGCAGCGTGGTCGGCACGGTCCATTCGTCTTTGGCGCGCTTGGCCGCGATCTCGTCGGCATAGTCCTGCAAGGCGGCGTTGTCGGGATCGGCATGGAGCGCGAAACGGGCGTTCGATGCGGTGTACTCATGCGCGCAATAGAGCAGGGTTTCGGGCGGCCACGCCTTGATCCGGCCGAGGCTGTCCCAGAACTGCTGCGCCTGTCCTTCGAACATCCGCCCGCAGCCGAGTGCGAACACCGAATCGCCGACAAAGGCAATCCCTGCGTCCGCGAAGCGGTAGGCGATATGCCCGTTGGTATGGCCCGACACGTCGACCACCTCCGCCGTCTCCGCGCCGAGCGTGACCGTATCGCCGTGTCCGATGATGGTATCGACCGGGAACTTGCCGCCGACTTCGGCCGGGCCGGTGATGGTGCAGCCGGTCGCCTCCTGGATCGCCGCGTTGCCGCCGGCGTGATCGGGGTGCCAGTGGGTGTTCCAGATCTGGGTGATCCGCCAGCCCTTCATGTCGGCTTCGAGCAGGTAGGCCTTGGCGTCGGGGGTATCGATCGCGACGGTTTCATGGCTGTCGGTGTCGTGGACCAGATAGCCGTAATTGTCGCTGAGGCAGGGGAACTGATGGACGTGGATCATGCCCCCGCTTGTACAGGCCGGACCCCCGTTAGGAAAGGCCCGCCTGCTCATGTGAGCAGGCGGGCCCCTTGGTAGCCTGATGCCTCACTGCTGGGGGCTTTCACCAACGGCACCAAAGGTGCCGCAAGGCCGACCGGCCGCCCGCAGGTGCTCGCGCGAAGCGCGAAACAGCGCCGAGGACGCTCGCCCGGACGGGCGAGCGCCACTCAAAAGCATCAGTCTTCCTTCTTCTTCAGCGCTGCGCCGAGGATGTCGCCCAGCGATGCGCCGCTGTCGGACGAGCCGAACTGCGCAACCGCTTCCTTTTCCTCGGAGATCTGGCGCGCCTTGATCGAGAAGTTGGGCTTCTTCGAGCGGTCGAACCCGATCACCATCGCGTCGATCTTGCTGCCGACCTGGAAACGGTCGGGGCGCTGTTCGTCGCGGTCACGGCCAAGATCGGCGCGCTTGATGAAGCCGGTCGCGCCGTCTTCACCAACCTGCACTTCCAACCCGCCATCGCGCACTTCGAGCACGGTGACAGTGACGGTCTGGTTCTTGCGCAGCGAACCGCCGCTGGTGGCGCCTTCAGCCGAAGGCGCGCCCTTTTCGAGCTGCTTCATGCCGAGGCTGATGCGTTCCTTGTCGACATCGACATCGAGCACCACGGCCTTGACCATTTCGCCCTTGCGGTGGAGCGCCAGCGCGTCCTCGCCCGAGATGCCCCAGGCGATGTCCGACATGTGGACCATCCCGTCGACATCG
>DAIQNP010000043.1:0-12621 GCA_036788335.1 Erythrobacter sp. | reverse complement strand
CGCGGGCGGCGGTCAGTTCGTGCAGGCACAGCTTGAGCCACAGCTCGCTCGCCTGGTGGACGATGATGAACAGCAATTCGTCATGCGCGTCGGACGCTGGATGCTGCGCGCCGAGGATGCGGTCGAGATCGAGATAGCTGGCATAGGTGACGTGGTCGGCCATGCCGCAGGCCCTAGCGCGCCGGGGAGGCCAAGGAAACTACTGCTCGATCAGCCGTGACTCGGGATGGTGCTTGTCGAGATGGCGGAGCAGGATCTTGAGGTTGCGGGTGTTCGAGCGGTACAGCAGGTCGGCAGCATCGCCCACCACCGGGATCGCACCGAGTGCGACGTCGAACAGGACGTTGGCGCCCATCCGCGCCAGTTTCCACTTGGGCAGGCCGAGATTGCGCGCTTCCCACACGATGTAGCCCCCCATCGCCGCGGTGACGATGTCGCCGACGACCGGGATCAGCCCGACCAGCGCGTCCAGCCCGACCGGATAATTGACGCCGGGGATCGTGAAGCTGCGCTCCAGCAGGTGTTCCATCGCGGTCACGCGGGCACGCACCGACGCGACATCCCTGCCGGTCGGAAGGGTCAGTCGCATGATTTGCGGGCGGGACGGATCGATCATGGCAATATCCTCTTCCGCATCAATTGGTGGGCTGCGACAGCGGGAACAAGGGGTGCAGCCCCCATTGGTTGGCGGAATAGGCCTGCACCGATCCGCGCACCAGCGACCAGCGCACCGGCGCGCCGAGCGGAATGAAGGCTTCCTCGGCGATCAGCGCCCGGTGCGCCTGCGCCAGCAGCCGGTCGCGTTCGAGCGGGTCGCGTTCGGTCAGCGACTGCTTCACCAACGCGTCGGCCTCCGCCGAACACAGGCCAACCCTGAGCCCGCAATGAAATTGGTTGAGATACCATTGCGGGGAGGCATAGCGCGCCAGCGTATCGCGCAGTTCGAGCTCCGCCCCCTCGCCGGGAGCCGTGCGGCGCACTTCGACCCCGATATCGCCCCAGGCCTGGCTGAGAAAGGCGAACAGCAGATCGGAGCCGGGGCCGCCCGGCAGTCCGACCCGGATCACCGCAGGCTCGCCGCTTTCCGCCTCCCACGCGCTGATCCGCGCAGCCGCCGTCGCGCGGCGCTCGTCCATCGACATGGCATCCCAGCGCTGCGCCGGATAGGGCGGCTCGGCGAACAGGGTAGGCGGAACGATCCAGCTGCTCGCTTGCCAGCCGCCCAGCCCGAAAGGCTGGATCATCGCATTGCGGTCGATCGCCATCGACAAGGCCTCGCGCCGCAGGGGGGCGCCCAGCACGCCGGCATCGGAGCGGATGACGAAGCCGAGCAGGCCCATCGCCGGGTCGACCTGAATCGTGCCGCGCGACAGCGGTCCGGCCTCCGCCAGCGGGAAGTTTGCAAGGCGGCCGTTGAGCACCAGATCGACCTCGCCGCTGGAGAAGGCATCGACCGCCGCGCGCGCAGCCATCGCCCGCACCTGGACCGGACGGGCGAACTCCTCCCAGTTCTCGCGCACGGGCAGGCCGCGCGCCTCGGGCGGCAGCGCGGTCAGCCGGGCGAGCGTGGTCTCCTCGTCACGCGACAGCACCATCGGCCCTGCGCCGCCGCCGCTCTTGACGAAGCCGAGCTCCGGCTGCGCCAGCAAGCGCAGGAAATCGGGCATCGGGCCGGACAGCCGGATTTCGACCACGCGCCCGGTCATCGCCCTGATGTCCCTGATCTTGGCCAGATCGAGCGCCAGCGACGTTCCCTCAAGCCGGTCGATCGCTTCTGTCAGCAAGCGCCGTATGTCAGGAGCGGTGATCGCCGCGCCGTCCGGCCAGGCCGTGTCGCGCAAGCGGAAGATGTAGCTTTGCCCATCCTCGGTCACGATCCAGCGCTCGGCGATGGCGGGGATGACCTGTCCGGCAGGATCGAGCGCAACCAAGCCCTCGAAGGTGGCCGCACGCAGATGCTGGGCGGCGGGCGGCAGGCGAACGCCCTGCTGAAACAGGTTTTCCGGCTCGCCGATGATCGCCACAGCTGTCGGCCCGCCACCACCGGCGGGGCCGCAGGATGTCAGCAAGATTGCAAGAAGGACGGCCAGCCAGATTCGCATCGCGGGCCTGCCTAGCAGCTTGTGGCACGGCGGTCAGCCAGTCCGCACGTTATCGCGACGCGCGTTTGCCGGGAATGTCAGATCTTGCGCAGCAGCTTGGGTTCGGGCGGCGGCGGGGCGCGGTGCGACCACGAACGTTCCATCAGTCCCGGCGGGCCTTCTTCGCCGCCCTGTACCGGCCTGCGGGCCTTTTGCGAGTCGACTTCCTCGTCGAACGCGATGCCGAAGCGGTTGTCCTGCACCCAGGCAACGCTGCCCTGCACCTGGCCGATGTTGCGCAATTCGATCGCCAGCCGGTGACCGCGCTTCACACGCAGGTGCCCTTCGGCCATCATCCCACCATCCGAAAGGTTGCGGACCCGAACCCGGTGGGTTTCGTCCTGCTGCTCGATGCGAATATCGGCCAGCAGGAACAGGCTGTCGCGCGCTTCGCTCCGTGTTTCAACCCCGGTCATGGTCCGGATCGCCTCCTCAGCATGGCTCAAAATAAGGTTAGGGCCACGCTGCTGCTTATGACGGGAATGCGCGGACCACCACCTCGGCTTACGGAAACGCGGTTACCGGACGGTAAATCATGGTCCCCGCACCGCCGATCTTCACATTCGCGTCCCAAGCCGGGACAAAGCGATGCAAACTGATTGATGCGCTCAGTCGTCGCGCGAAATCTTCTCGCGCCGTTCATGCGCTTCCTGCGCTTCGACGGTCATCGTGGCGACCGGTCGGGCGATCAGCCGCCGCAGGCCGATGGGATCACCGGTCACTTCGCAATAGCCGTATTCACCGGCATCGATCCGCCGCAGCGCGGAATCGATCTTGGCCACCAGTTTGCGTTGCCGGTCACGGGTGCGCAGTTCGATGCCCCAGTCGGTTTCGCTCGACGCGCGATCGGTCAGGTCGGCTTCGCGGATCGGACCGTCCTGAAGCGATTGCAGCGTCTGGTCGGCGGCGGAATGGATCGATCTCTTCCATTCGATCAGCAGCATCCGGAAATAGGCCTGCTGTCGCTCGTTCATGTAGTCTTCGTCATCACCGGGAACATAATCCGGCGCCACAAGACGCTTGGCTTTTTCCAGGATGTCGATCTCGTCAGACGCAGCCGATGCCATATGGCCCTCTAATCTCATTCGCTCCACGCAAGACCGTTGCGTCCTGGAGCCTGAATGTTCTCTGGCTCAATTCGCCCCGGCACGTCGACGCGCTGCGCGCCCTATAGGCAAGCCCCCACGGGCGCACAAGCGGCTTTGGGAGCCAAGCGGGAAAACCCCGGCAGTTGATCGCATAATGGCAAGAAAAGAACCCGCCGCGCGCCGGAAATCGCAATTCGCGTTAACCAATTGTTGACCATGATGGCGGACATTCGGGAGCAGGAGGCACCGCGAGGGGGCGGCGCGCACGGACTTAGGGGGTACACATGCAACTGACAGCCATCACATCGGGACCGCTACCGACAACGGGACCGCAACACGCCGATCTCGTCCTCGCACGTTGGCTGGCTGCCGCGGCCCAGGGCGATACCGGTTCATGCTTCGATCTCGGCGTGGCCTATTCGACCGGCAGCAACGGGGCCGAACTCGATCTGATCGAAGGCCACAAGTGGTTCAACCTCGCCGCCGCGCGCGGACATGAGGAAGCCGCCCATGCCCGCGCCGACCTGTCCGAGGAAATGACCGCGCGCGAAATCGCCGAGGCGCAGCGCCGTGCGCGCCAATGGTTGGCTCAAGACCGGCGCCATGCCGCCTAAGGCCGCATCAGGCCCCAGAATTACGAACCCTTCTTGAAAGGCGTCCTTCCGCCGAGCAGAAGCTGATCGGTCGCAATGCCGGCCCGTTCACGTTCGAGGAAATCGGCCACCGCCGCACGGAACCCGGAATCGGCGATCCAGTGCGCCGACCAGGTCTTGACCGGTTCATACCCCCGCGCCAGCTTGTGCCCGCCCTGCGCGCCCGCCTCGACCCGGTCCAGCCCGCGCGCGATGGCAATGTCGATCGCCTGATAATAGCACAGCTCGAAATGCAGGAACCGCACCTCGCGGGTGCAGCCCCAGTAGCGGCCATAGAGTGCGTCCGACCCCGCAAAGTTGAGCGCGCCCGCAATCGGCTCGGCCCCGTCATAGGCGAGGATCAGGATGATCCGCTCCCCCATCCGCTCACCCAGCAGGCTGAAAGCTTCGCGGGTGAGGTAGGGTTGCCCCCATTTGCGTGCGCCGGTGTCCTGATAGAAGATCCAGAACGCATCCCAATGCGCTTCGGTGATCTCGCTGCCGGTGAGGTGCCTGATTGTCAGACCATCGACCGCCGCGCTGCGTTCCTTGCGCAAATCCTTGCGTTTGCGCGAGGCGAGCGCGGCGAGGAAATCGTCGAAGCGCTCATAGCCGCGATTGAACCAGTGAAACTGGATGTCGGCCCGCGCGAGCCAGCCGCCTGCTTCGAACAGGGGCACCTGTTCGGGCGCAATGAAGGTCGCATGGGCAGAGGACATGCCGTTCTGCGCGCATACCAGCTCGGCCCCTTTGAGCAGGTGCGCAGCGAGCGCGGGATCAGATAGCAGCAGGCGCGGGCCGGTCGCCGGGGTGAAGGGCGCGGCGATCTGCAGTTTGGGATAATAGCGTCCGCCGGCGCGGTGCCAGGCATCGGCCCAGGCGTGATCGAACACATATTCGCCCTGGCTGTGCCCCTTGGCATAGGACGGCATCGCGGCAAGCAACCGGCCTTCCTTGTCGGTGATGCAAATCGGCGCAGGCTCCCACCCGGTGCCGGGGCCGACCGAGCCCGAATCCTCCATCGCAGTAAGGAATTCGTGCGAAACGAAAGGATTGTCGTTTCCGCCCAGCGCATTCCATTCCTCGGCTTCGAAGCTGCCGACCGAGGGGGCAAGGCGGACGATCAGCTCATTGCTGGTCTCAGAGGCGCTCACGCCAGGCCCGCTCCTTCAGAGATGAGCGCATCGGCATGAGCCTGCGCCGTGGCCCGCAGTTCCGGGGTGCGCACCGTCCAGGTCAGCAGTGGCCGCCCACTTTCGCGCCATAAGCCGGTCAATGCATTGGGCAGGTCGCGCACATCACCGGCGAGAAAATCGGGCGCGGCGCGCTCCAGCGCATGGGGCCTGCGCCACGCGCTGCGATAGCCGTGGTCGAGTGTGTCCGTGATGACGAGACCGCGAGTAAGGGCGGGGGCGTGGCGGGCAAACCACTCGCCAACGCGCAGGTCGAAGCTCATCACCGCGAGCGGTCCGTGGTAGCCGCCCAGCACCTTGGCAATGGCGATGCAGGCTTCGGACTGCGAGAGATGCGGCTGGGCTTTGATCTCGACCAGGACGGGAACCCGCCCCGCGACGCAATCGAGCAATTGGGCCAGCCGCCAGATCGTCTGGTCGGTCTGCAAGAGCTGCATCTTGCACGCCTCATCAGCATGGCGTGCACCAGTCTTGCCGCATTCATCGGTGAGCCGTTCCAGCTCCCAATCGTGGAATACCAGCGGCACATTGTCGCGGCTCATCTGGATATCGCACTCGATCCCCAGCCCCGCCGCGATTGCGCCCTCCGCCGCCGCACGCGAATTTTCCGGCACGCGCCCCGGTTCCTCGGCCCGGTGCAACCCGCGATGGGCATATTCCCACTGCGTCAGCCATTCCGGAGCGCGGCGTTCGCTCATTGCGGCTCAGGCATTCTTGAGTGCGACAATCGCATCGACCTCGACCGCCGCACCGAGTGGCAATGCCGCGACACCGACGGCTGCGCGCGCGTGCTGGCCAGCCCCGCCAAACACCTGCTCCATCAGATCGGACGCGCCATTGGCGACCTTGGGGTGATCGTTGAATTCAGGAGTGGAATTGACGAAAGCACCCAGTTTCACCACCCGGTCGACCTGTTCCAGCAGCCCGGCGGAATCGAGCTGCGCAAGGATCATCAACCCGCAGGCGCGCGCGGCGGCGATGCCGTCTTCCAGCGTGACATCGCTGCCCAGCCGTCCGGTGATCACCGCACCGTCGCGAAAGGCGATCTGGCCCGAGACATAAGCCATGCCGCCATGCACCACCACCGGGACATAACTGGCGACCGGAGCAGCGGGTTTGGGCAAGGTAATGCCGAGTTCGGCCAGGCGTGCAGCAATGGTCATGACGGTTGTTCCTCCAATCGTTCGAGCAGCCACGGCAAGGCTTCTGCCCAGACATCGATCCGGGCTTCGGCGTGGCCTGCTTTATGAGCGCAATCAATCGTATGGGCGATCATAGGTTCGCCGCACAGGTGCAGCCGCGTGACGTGAGGTGTCAGTTCGGCGACCGAAGCGTGGTGCTGCGCCAGATCGTCGATGAACACCGCGCGGCTGGGCGCATATTCCTCGATGATCGCCTTCAGCGCAGGACCTTTCGGTCCCTGGTTGGTGAAGACACGCGCGTTGATCCCGACGGCAGCCAGTTGCGCGGTGCGCTTCTCGCGACGTTCGTCGACGAGGTTGGTTAGAATTACCACATCAGCGCGCTCCGCCAGCGTGTTGATCCCTTCGACCGCGCCGAGGATCGGCAACTGGCTGTCCATCTCGCTATCGAAAAAGCGGCCCAGCATCGTCCAGATATCCGGCGGTGCCAGCAACTCGCCGCTGGTCTGCCAGCGCAGCGCTTCGGTGAAATTGTGGCCTTCGAGATTGAAGTCGACGCCCTGGCTGGCCTCCAGCCATTCCTTGAAGGGGGCAACCATGTGCAGCAGCACTTCGTCGCAATCGCTGATGATCAGGGGGCGGGTCATGGTGTCAAAGCGTCCTTGGCAGCGACCAGTTCCTCAGGCGTCACAGCAAGGGCTTCGGCCGCGCGAATCAGGTCGGGTTCGTAGTTGGTGAGAAATTCGATGGCCGAAGCCAGGATCGTAGGATCGCCCAGACCGGCGCGCAACGTGTCGGGATCGAGCCCGGTCAGATCGAGGTACCGCGCCGCCCGCTCCTCGCAGGCGAGCACCCAGCCGAGCGCTGCCAGCGCCAGTGCTTGAGGGTTTACGGCATCGGGCTGTGAGCGAGGCGGGATTGTCCTGTCCTTTCGGCGGGGATAGTCGTACAGGCGGGGCGAATGCGGGGGCAGCAGTGACAAAGCGGATCATGGTTGTCGAGGACAATGACCTCAACAGGAAGTTGTTCTGCGACGTTCTCAGGGCCAACGGCTTCGAGGTCGAACCGGTAGCTGACGGGCACAAGGTGCTGGAAGCCGCGCGGGCAATGGTGCCCGACCTGATCATCATGGATATTCAGCTCGGCGGGATTTCGGGCGTCGACCTGATTGAGGCAGCCAAGCGCGACCGCGCCTTGCAGGGCATCCCGGTGCTGGCAGTAACCGCCTTCGCGGCCAAGGGTGACGAGGAACGGATCCGGTCCGCCGGGGCGGCGGGATACCTGTCCAAGCCGGTCTCGATCAGCCCGTTCATGACCGCCGTGCGCGGGTTGCTTCCGATTTAGCCCGGCAGGCGGGCCATCTGCGCTGCGGCTTCGAACATGTATATCATCAGCGTCAGCACCAGGCCTGCAAGAAAAGTCTGATAGGCATAGGCCAGAAATCTGAACTTGCGGATCTGCAACACCTTGCCGTTCTGATGGAGGTCGCGCAACATCATGCGGTAAAGGTCCTGGTCCGTGCGTGACTTGTCCAGAACATCGCAAGCCCAACGCTCCTCATCCATCAGAGCGAAATGGCCAAAAAACAGGTGATTGAAGTCAGCCGTTTCGACGGTCTTCGGCCCAGCCCGCGGCAGAATTGCGACGACCGCACAGATCGTGGCAAGCATAGCGGTCGTCGCCAGACAAATCGTCGACCAGCTGATCGGACTGTTCGCTGTCTGCGTGATCACCAGCGAAAACACCACGAAGCTCGCCCCGATCAGGATATGGGCCTTCTGGTCAGCCATCTGCGACAGGGTCAGCGTGTTGACCTGAGCGGTGCGGATCAAGTGCACCGTCTGCGATGAAAACAACGGAGATTTGCGCTCTTGATCGTCGGCGTCTGCGTCTGCGCAAGGCAAGAGCTCGACCGCTTCAGGTTGCACCATGCGTCCACACCCCCCAGATTACCCTAAGCCGCCGCCAGCGCGCGGGGCAAAAGAGTTGACAAGCTGCGTCATCAGCCGCTTTGCAACCGTATTACTCTTCAGCGGATCATCCGACAATCAGCCGACGAAAGCCCTTCCCTGCCATGAACACTGCCGAAGTCGAAGAACGCATCCGCACCCTGATCGAACCGTTCAACAAAAAGGGCGTAGCGGTCGAGGATGGCACCACCTTTGCTGGCGACCTCGAATTCGACAGTCTGACCGTGATGGATTTCGTCGCCGCGATCGAGGACGAATTCGACATCATCATCAGCATGAATCAGCAGGCCGAGATCGAGACTTGGGGCCAGCTTGTTTCGGCAGTGCACAAGTTGCAGGATAGCTGATAAGGACATCGCGCATGACCGGAACCATTTTCAAAACGGCCGAGGCTGCGTCCCCACCGGCGATCATCGACCTGCTGGCCAAGTTCGATCCCATCATCCAGACCCGTGAGACACTGCTCGCTGCCGGGGTGGAAGATCCGTTCAACCTCGTGATGGAGGAGGTGCTTTCTCCCACCCGCGCGATCTGCAACGGGCGCGACACGATCCTGCTCGGCACCTACAACTACATGGGCATGACCTTCGACCCCGATGTGATTGCAGCGGGTCAGGCGGCGATGCAGGATTTCGGCGCCGGGACCACCGGCAGCCGGGTGCTCAACGGCACCTTCCGCGATCACCGCGATGTCGAGACCGCCTTGCGCGAATTCTACGCCATGGATCACGCCATGGTATTCTCGACCGGGTACCAGGCCAACCTCGGGATCATTTCGACCCTGGCGGGCAAGGGTGATTACATCATCCTCGATATCGATAGCCACGCCTCGATCTGGGATGGCTGCGCGATGGGCAACGCAGAGGTCGTGCCGTTCAAACACAACGACGTGGAAGCACTGGAAAAGCGCCTGAAGCGCGTGCCGGAAGGCGCGGGCAAGCTGGTCGTGCTCGAAGGCGTCTATTCGATGATGGGCGATGTCGCTCCGCTCAAGGAAATGGTCCGCGTCTGCAAGGAAAATGGCGCAACCGTGCTGGTGGACGAGGCCCATTCGATGGGATTCATCGGCGAACACGGCCGCGGGGTGGCCGAAGAACAAGGCGTGCTGGATGATGTCGATTTCATCATCGGCACCTTTTCCAAAAGCGTCGGGACCGTCGGCGGTTTCTGCGTGTCGAACCACCCCAAGTTCGAAGTGCTGCGGCTGGTTTGTCGCCCCTATGTCTTTACCGCCGCGCTGCCGCCTGCGGTGATGGCGAGCAGCGCCACCTCGATCCGCAAGCTGATGCACGGCGGCAACAAGCGGGCGCATCTTTGGGAGAACAGCCGCACGCTACACGGCGGGCTTAAGGGGCTGGGCTTCACGCTCGGCACCGATACCCCGCAAAGCGCGATCATCGCGGTGATCATGCCTGATCTGGAACGCGGCGCGATGATGTGGGAGGCGCTGTTGAAAGAGGGCCTCTACGTCAACCTTGCCCGCCCGCCCGCCACGCCTGCAGGCATGACGCTGCTGCGCTGCTCGCTGTGTGCCGAGCATACGGCGGAGCAAGTGACCACGATCCTCGGCATGTTCGAACGCGCCGGCAAGGCGATGGGAATCATCTGACGCTGCCGACCGCGGCCCTCAATTGATGGTCACGATCCCGTCCACCGCGCGCCATTCCTGCGGGCCGATCAGGTGCTTGTGGGCCACCCGAACCGAATGCAGCGCCGCATCGATCTCGCGCCGCCAAAAGCCGAGGAACCGGTCCAGCTCGGGAAAGCGGGGCGCGACGTCAAATTGCTGCATCACGAACAGCTGCAGCAGGTTGTGGTGGTCGGGCAGGTAATAGTGGATCTCCACCGTGGACAGGCCGTAGCCTTCCAACTGGGCCAGAAACGCGCGGTCGCTCATCAATTCTCCTTCCGGATGTGGCTGAAGAAAAGCCTGTCCGTCAAAGATTGCATGATCGGCACAATGGTCAACCCGAAAATGTCGATTGCGTTACAACAACGCCTGCCCCCGCCAGCCCGTCAAACCTGTCCCGTCCGAGCACGCGGTGACGCTTTGGAAACAGCCTGATCCTGGAGCCAGCCGGTCAACAGAAGATAACCGATATGGTTATTTTGCTTGACATCGTCACGCTCTTTGGTTAGAGACAGGAACAATCGAAAAATAGCGATTCGCCCCAAGGCAGCCCTCCCCACCCGGAGCGCTGCCTTTTTCGTCTGCGCAGCAGGAGAAACGCGATATGTCCAAGCGCCCCGGCAAGCGCATCACCATTCGGCCCAGCCTGCGTGAAGGCGAAGGTGACCGGATCAACAATAACTGGCGGCGGCTGTTCCTCGACCACCTTGCCGAAAGTTCCAACGTCACAGAATCCGCTGCCAAGGCAGGCATCAGCGCCAGCCGCGCCTACAAGGTCCGGCGTGAGGAACCCGAATTCGCCCGCCTGTGGCTGGCCGCCCTGTGGGAAGGTTACACCCATCTCGAAATGGAGGTGGTGCGCCGCCTGCGTCATGGCGATCAGGCGACGGCCGATTCGGGCCGCTATGACTTCGCCAATGCGGTTCGCCTGCTCGCCGCGCACCGCGAAACCGCCTCGCAGGCGATGGCGCAGCAACGCAATGTCAGCGCCGCCGAAGTGCGCGCCTCGATCGACCGCAAGGTGGAAGAGATCCGGTTGAAGGTGAAGTACGAACGCCTCCGGGCAGAGGCCAGGGAATGAGCGCAGGCCTGGAGTGGGTCGAAGAGGAAAAGCCCGAAACCCCGCAGATGATCGCGGACGCGCTCGACCAGAAGGAAAAAGACGAATTCGACTGGCATTGGCAGCTTCGCGGCCGCTCCGAGCAGCTTGCGCCAGAGGGACAATGGCGGGTCTGGATGATCATGGCCGGGCGCGGGTTCGGCAAGACCCGTGCCGGGGCCGAATGGGTGCGCATGATCGCAGAGATGCACCCCGCTGCCCGGATCGCGCTGGTATCGGCCTCGATTGCCGAAGCGCGGGCGATAATGGTGGAAGGCGAATCCGGCCTGCTTGCCATCTGCCCGCCCGACCGCCGCCCGGTGTTCGAGCCCTCGCTGCGGCGAGTGCGGTTTGCCAACGGCGCGCAGGCGCAGCTGTTCTCGGCCGCCGAGCCCGAAAGCCTGCGCGGACCGCAGCACAGCCACGCCTGGTGCGACGAAATCGGCAAGTGGCCGTTGTCGGGCGAACGCGCGACCCGTTGTTGGGACAATCTGGTCCTCGGCTTGCGGCTTGGGGACGATCCGCGGATCGCGGTTACCACCACGCCGCGTGCGGTGCCTCTGGTACGGCGGCTGATCAAGCAGCAGGAAAGTGGTGAGGTTGTCGTCACCTGCGGCACGACACATGACAATGCAGGCAATCTGCCGGTCCGGTTCCTCGAAGCCATCGCCGACGAATTCGAAGGCAGCCGGTTATACCGGCAAGAGATTGATGGCGAGTTGCTGGCGGATGTCGAGGGCGCGCTGTGGACCCGGATGCTGATCGAACAGGTGCGTGAAACCGAAGCGCCCACAGCCTATCGCCGGGTCGTCATAGCAGTCGATCCGCCCGCTTCTGAGAACGGGGACGAATGCGGGATCATTGTCGCTGCACTCGGCGCGGACGGGATTGCCCGCGTGCTGGCCGATTGCTCCGTGGCGCAGGCCGCGCCCGATCGGTGGGCCAGCGCGGTCGCCAACGCGGCGCGGGAATGGCAGGCCGACCTGGTCATCGCCGAAGCCAACCAGGGCGGGGCAATGGTCGAAAGCGTGCTCAGGGCCGCCGATCACACTTTGCCGCTGCGGCTGGTCCACGCCAGCCGGGGCAAGGTCGCCCGGGCCGAACCCGTCGCAGCGCTCTATGCCGCGCACAAGGTCCGGCACGTGGGGATGTTTCCGCGGCTCGAAGACCAGTTGTGCGGCCTTCTTGCCGGGGGCGAATACGCCGGACCCGGACGAAGCCCGGACCGCGCCGATGCGCTGGTCTGGGCACTGAGCGAATTGCTGCTGCGGCGCGAGGCCCGGCCCAGCGTGCGCACGGTTTGACGCCGCGCACAGCTTGCAGGCGCGCACAATCTGAGTGCGTGCAGGCGTCACGACAAAAGGAACGATTATGGCAATGTTCGATTGGCTGCTGTCCGCCGTCAAGGGCGGGCCGCAGGACCGTGCCCCGCTTGCGCCCGCCCCGTTCAACGGATGGGCGCCGACCTTTGGCCAGCCGCTTGCGCGGCGAAGCTACGATTATCGGAGCGCGGTAGAGGAAGGGTTCCTTGCCAACCCGATCGCGCAGCGGTCGATCCGCATCGTGGCCGAAGGCGTGGGCCAGGCGCCGCTGTCCTGCACCGACCCTGCCCTGCTGAAATTGCTGACCGCGACCAGTGCCGGCCAGTCACTGGTCGAGACGCTGGCTGCGCATGTGCTGCTGCACGGCAATGGTTTCGTCCACATCATCAAGGATGCAGCCGGGC
>DAIQNP010000042.1:0-12654 GCA_036788335.1 Erythrobacter sp. | reverse complement strand
AGCCGGTCACCAGAATGGTATCTTCGTCTTCGGGCGCAGCCGCCTCGTCCGCCACCGCACTGGCGGCAATGGTTTCAGCTGTTTGTGCGGTTGCTGCGGACGGTGCGAGCAGGCTGGCAAAACCGGTCAGTAGCGACGTGGACAGCAGCGCATGCCTGTTCAGTGTGTTCTTGGCGATATTCATCAATTGCCCCCGATGGCTGGATAGATCTCAGTCCTCTCCTGCAATCGAGGGCCCGGCGAATTTTGTGCGCCTGTAACCCCGCATCACACAGCGCTTCCCCTTTGGCTGCGTGATGCCGATATCAATGCGAGCCGCCAGCACATGGCGCTATGGGTCATATGACTTATGTGTCATTTTTGCATGGTCGCGCATGAAAAACGACTCGCGTCGATCGCGTCGGACCGGGATCCGATTGCGCAATCGCGCTACCCGGCGGTGCCTTGACCATCGGGTGGGACGGCAGCCCCGGCGAAGGGCATGGCAGACCCTTCAAGCGCCTTGCGGAAGGTTCGCCGGAGCAGCCAGGGCTCAAGCACGCGCCCGACCAGAAAGATCGCCAGGAAGATACCGGCGAGATAGTAGGCGCGGTCGGTCTTGTGCGGCCCCTCGTCCTTCTTCTCGTCCTTCTTCTTGCCGGGGTCTTCGGGCTGCGGGGCGCCGAGCATTTCATCGATCGGGTTCAGCTTGCGGACCGGCTTGTCCTTGGCCTTGTCCTTGTCCTTGGACTCGTCCTTGTCCTTGGACTCGTCCTTGGCCGAAGCCTCGACGCTCGCCTTTTCCCATTCGTTGAGGGTCTCCGCCAGCAGGGCAAAGCCGAGGAACAGCAGCGGCGCAAGGAAGGTGAGCAGCAGCGCCGTACTGGCAGCTTCGAAACGCAGCCACGCCTGCCCGCCTTGGTGTTCGATGCGCAGGTTGCCATGCGTGAACGTCGCAAGCCTGTCCTGCGCTGCCGGATTGTGCTTGGCAAAGTCCAGCCGATCGCCCTCGACCACGTAACGTGTGCCGGGGGTCTGGAACAACGGATCCAGCCGCGCAAAGGCCTCGTCTGCCGATATTGACTGCGGCAACGCGACCGCCCCCTTGGCGCGCCAGATCATTTCTATGAACGGAATACGCAAGGCCATGATTCCCGTGGGCCGCAGCGGCGGTGGAAGGGTCGCGGTCACCTCGGCGCCGGCCGCTTGCAGAGCATGGCTTGCCATTCCGCCCGGGTGCCCGCTCACTCAGCCGGTTCCAGCTGCGGCTGCAAAGCCCCGCGCTGGCCGGATCGCTTCCGGACCCAAGCCTTTGTGCTTTTGAACCCTTCAGCGAAGGGAAAGACCATCGTCTCGCGGATATCCATCCTGCGGCCGCCTTCCATTCCGAGCAGTTCGGCCTCGCCATCCACGCAGGTGCCGAAGAGACGATCCCACAGGATCCAGGTACTCGAATAGTTGCTGCGGGTCGCTTCGTAGTCCTGCGAATGATGGACGCTGTGATGTTCGGTGGTGTTGAAGATGAACCGCCACCACGCGGGCGTGTTGAAGCGCACATTGATGTGCTGATAGGTTCCCACCGCCATGCCGAACGCACCCGCCAGCAGGAATGCGCGCGGGAGGAAGTCGAAGAAACCGCCGATCCCGAGTCCGATCAGGAAGAGTTCGACCGGATTACCCACCGCGCCCTTGTTGATGTTGAGCTGGGTGATGTAGTGATGCGGCGCATGGGTGAGCCACAGGGGATACCAGTTGTGCATCCCGCGATGCATCCAGTATTGCCCGAAATCGAAAATCATCGAGATCAAAAGCGCCTGCATCAGCAGCGGCAGTCCGGTGAACCAGGCGAACTTCTCCCAGTCGAATGCGCCCTGCACCGCTTCGATCATGACGCCGCTGCCGATATAGACATTGGCTATTCGCAGAAGGGTGTACCCCAGACCGACATAGAAGACGTCGGTCGCGAATTCCTTCCAGGTCAACTGCCAGCTGCGGTAGCGCGGATTGACCCATTCGAGTACCAGCAGCAACACCTTGAAGGCCAGGCCGATGATCACGCCGGTCGATGCAACGGCCCATTCGTTGGGCGCATAATACCAAAAGGCGATCAGGCCGAAGAGCACGGCTGGCTGAAACCACGTGAACACGAATTGCCTGATAGGCCCGCCTTCGACCCGGCCGATGTTCTCCCAACCGACCGTGACCGGCGCATCTGCCCCGATGATCCGCTTGCCTACCCGTACTCCGGCCATCGCGCACTCCAATGAAGCTGTTCGTGTTCGCATCGTCGGCACAAAGGCCAGGGGCGGGGATTAATCACGCCGCTCACAACAAGGCGCCGCCCGGACGCCAGACCCTTTGGCGACCTGCCTGCCCCGAGGTAGTGTCCAAATGACGTAGTTGACCGCAAACCGTTCTAATGTGGTTGCAATATCAATCGGAAAGATAGCGCACGGCCACCGCTGTGGCCGCAGCGCGGGTTTCCACTCCCAACTTCCGGAAGACCTGCTCGAGGTGCTTGTTAACCGTCCGGGGACTGATTCCGAGAATCTCGCTGATCGTGCGATTGGTCTTGCCATAGCTGACCCACAGCAGCACCTCGGCTTCGCGCCGGGTCAGGCCATTGTGCTTTTGCAAAAGCCCGATCTTGGCATCCTCACGCGCCTCGGTCACCCGGATCAGCGTTTCGCCGTGCCGCTCGCTTTCGAGCAATGCGAGTTCGATTTCCAGTCCGGTCACTTGCGTCCGCAGGCTGGTGGGCAAGGTTGATTGCTCCTTCAGCAATTCGTTCGCCGCCTGCTCCAAAGCCAAAGGCAAGGCTCCGCGCTGCGGGTTCCAGCCCGGTTCGACCTGCGCGAACAGGGTCTCGGCCTGCGGCGTGCACCACACGATCTCGCCGCGCGGGCCCAAGGCGACCAGGCTGCGCCCGGCAAAGCCAAGCGCAAGGCGCGAGCGATAGGACAGACGGGCGTTGGCAAGGTGAACCCGGATCCGCGCCAGCAACTCGTCGATGATCAGCGGTTTGCGCACATAATCGACCCCGCCGCTTTCAAGCGCTGCGACCACGTGCTCGGGATCGGTCCGCCCGGTCATGAAGATGACCGGGACATGGGTGCAGTCAGGATTGCTCTTGATTCTGCTCGTGGTTTCCAGCCCGCTCAGGCCGGGCATCATTGCGTCCATCAGAATGAGATCGGGGACCGTATGACCCAGAAGTTCAAGCGCCGCTTCTCCATTCAGCGCCACCAGCACGGTCATGCCTTCGTGTTCGAGCGTATCGACAAGCAGGCGCAACGATTCCGGGCTGTCATCGACGACGAGGATGCGGTCGCTACTGGCCACGATGCTGCGCCTCCCGCGCGATCCCGGCCAGAGCCTTGAGGTTGAAGCGGTCGAGACAGGTGCGCATTTCGTCAGCAAGTGTCGCCGCCTCGGGTACGAGCGCGACCATATCGTCGATCCTTGCCTCGATCCCGCGCACATGCCCTTGCCGGGCCAACTGCTCGATCTCGGCGAGAAACGGCGCAGCGGGCGGCGGGAGCGTGACCAGCGGCGGTGCGACGGCAGGCCCTGCCACGGTTTCGATGCCCGGTGCTGTCCATCGAAGCTTGAGCTGTTGAGCGATCACGTCGATCAGGGCATCGAACCTGAACGGCTTGGTGAGGAACATGTCGTTGGCCGGGCCGATGGGTCCGGGGGCGATGACATCGCTCTCGCCCGACAGCATGACGATGCGCAAGGCCGGGCCCAGATGTTCGCGCAGTTCCGCCGCAACTTCCCAGCCCGACAGTCCGCCCGGCATCGACACATCGCAAAGGACCAGATCGGGCTGCGCCTGCCGTGCCAGACGCAGCCCCCCGTCGCCATCCTGCGCCGTCAGAACGGTGAACCCGATCGGCGCAAGCAATGCGCTGACCACGTCGCGTTGGGTCGCGTCGTCATCAATGACAAGAATGGTGCGTTGCGGGCCGAGATAGGCGATCGGGTCGGGCTTCCCGACCTCCGCCGGATCGTTTGGAAGGACGAGCGGCTGCGACAGCATCAGCTTCACCGCAAAGCATGAGCCCTCACCCGGCGTGCTTGCGACCGTGATTTCGCCGCCCATGATATGGACCAGCGCCTGCGTGATGGCGAGCCCGAGACCCACGCCCGAGCGTCCCTCGGTCTGCGCTGCGCTGCCCCGTTCGAACGGCGCGAAGATTCGTCCCAGATCTACGGCCGGAATTCCGGTGCCGGTGTCTTCGACTTCCAGCGTCGCGACCTCGTTGCGGTAGTGAACCTTCAGCGCGACCTTGCCGGTGTCGGTGAACTTGATCGCATTCGACATGAGGTTGATCAGCACCTGCCGCAGGCGCTTTTCGTCGGTCCGCACGAATTCGGGCAGGGTCGGCGGCCGTTCGAGCGCAAGCGCAATGCCCTTGGCCCGTGCCTGCGGCTGGAACATGTCCACCAGCTGTTCCAGAAAGGCCGGAAACCGCACAGAATCACGGCTGAGCCGCAACGAACCGCTTTCCACCTGCGCAATGTCGAGCAGCCCTTCGACCAGATTGGTGAGGTGTTCGCAGCTGCGCCGGATCACCCTGGCCGCCTGCACCGTATTGGTGTCCTGCCCGCGCTCCAGCAGTTGCGCATAGCCGAAGATCGCGTTGAGCGGCGAGCGGATTTCATGACTGACACTGGCCAGAAACCGCGTCTTGGCCTCGTTCGCTGCCTCTGCCGCCTCGCGCGCCCGTTCCAGTTCAGCGACATGTGTGCGCAGATTGGCGAGCGCATTGGCAGCGCCGGGTTCGCCGGTCTCCTCCACAAGCGCAAGCAGGCGATCGAACGCCGCGATGGTCATCGCCGACATCCCCCTCGCAACAGGCCCCGGATACGTGAAACTCCCCCCGTCAATTACAGCCCCTCGATATAGGCACGCCAGCCACCCAGATGGGTAATGTCCTGCGCCCCGGTCAGCGCGCGCGGTTCGGCGACAAAGCCCTTGACGCTGCTGCCATCGGCAAGCGTCACCGTGCCGATCGCCAGCGGCGGCGGGACTTCCGCGACGAAGCTGCCGAAACTGGCAAGATCCATCTCGTAGACCTCCAGCTTGATCTCGGCCCCGTCATCGCGGTGCACCAGCGCCGGTTTGGGCGGGACGGAATCGGCCATCGCGTAAAGGCGATAGGTCGGCGCTGTCGTGAAGGCACCGACAAAGGTCGCCCCGCGCGAGGTGAGTTGCCAATGCAGCGGCATGTCCTTCAGATGGGCGCCGACAACAGCGAGCTTTATCGTTTCCATGCGTTCTCCTAGGTCAAGGGGCGGCGGCGCGGGCCAATCGGCCGCCGCGAGGTAAGTTTCTGCAAGTTCCACCAGCGCCCGGTCGCTGTCTGCCGGGCCGATCAGCGTGATCCCGAAGCCGGTGCCATTGTCGCGCGCACCCGCCGGCACCGCGAGCGCCGCCATGTCGAGCAGGTTCACGAAATTGGTATAGAGCCCGAGATTGCTGTTGAGCGCGACCGGCGCTTCGAGCAGTTCGGCCACCCGGTAGGTGGTGCCGGTGGTGGGGAAGGCGAGCGCGTCGATGCTGTCCCACATCACATCGGCATGGCGCTTGATCTCGGCCAGGCGATAGATGCCGTTCCACAAGTCGGTCGCCAGCATGGTCGCGCCGGGAGCGATGACCTCGCGCACCACCGGATCGACCGCCAACGGGTTGCTCGCCAATAGGCCTGCAATTGCGGCGGTGCGTTCGGCCACCCAGGGTCCGCCGTACAACAGCTGCGCCGCCTCGCGCAGCGGGTCGATGTCGATCTCGACCAGTTGATGCTGCCCTGCCAGCACCGCAAGCGCGCGGTCATAGAGGTATTCGGCGTGGACATCGCCGAAGAACACGCGTTGATCGCGGCGCGGGACGCCGATGCGGCGGCCGTCGATGGCGGCATGGGCAAGCGGCTTGGAAAAAGCGTCATCGGCGTCGAACCCGGCCAACACCGCGTCAATCGCTGCCGCATCCACCAGCGCATCGGTGAACACGGTGATGCAGTCGAGCGTGCGGCAGGCCGGCACCAGCCCGCGCGTGCTCCACCGGCCCTTGGTGGGCTTCAGTCCGACAAGGTGGTTGAAAGCGGCAGGCACCCGCCCCGACCCCGCCGTATCGGTGCCGAGCGCGAAGGCCACCAACCCGGCCGCCACCGCCACCGCCGAGCCCGAGCTCGATCCGCCGCTGACGTAATCGCGATTATAGGCGTTGCGCGGGATGCCATAGGGGCTGCGGGTGCCGACCAGGCCGGTGGCGAATTGGTCGAGATTGGTCTTGCCGACGCAGATCGCGCCGGCTGCCTCCAATCGCTCGATCACGGTGGCGGATCGTGCGGGCTGATAGGCAAAGGCGGGACAGGCGGCGGTGGTCTCGAACCCGGCCACGTCGATATTGTCCTTGGCCGCGTAGGGCACGCCTGCCAGCGGCAGATGCTCGCCCGCCGCGACGCGCTCATCGATCCTGCGCGCAGCGTCGCGCAGCGCGCCGGGCGCGGCGCGGCTGATCCAGATTTGCGGCTGGTGCGCGTCATAGGCTTCGAGCCGGGCGAGCGTGTCCTCGATCACCGCGATTGCAGTGGTCTGGCCGCTGGTGACGGCAGCGGCGATCGCGGTTGCGCTGAGTCTGTCCCTGCTCGCCATCAGTCCCTCCGCAAGGCCAGCATCGGCGTACCGGGGTGCAACGCCTGATGTTCCGCGATGTAAAGCGCCGCGACCGTGCCGCTGGCCGGGCTTTCGAACGGGCATTCCATCTTCATCGCCTCGATCACCGCGATCACATCGCCTTGGGCCACGGCATCGCCGGGGGCGACCAGCAGCTTCCACACCGAGCCGCCGAACGGGGCCTCGATCAGGTCCGCGCCCTCGGGCACCTCGATCGCTTGTGCCGCATCCCCGCCCGTGCCCGCCGCCAGCAGATCGCTGACGCGGTCGAATTCGCCGGCTTCCTCCCACGCCGTGCGCTCGGCATCGAAGGCGGCTTGCCGGGTGGATTCGAAGGCCGCGATGCTGGCGGCATTGTCAGCAAGGAAGGCGCGGTAGTCGGCCAGCCGGAACTCGGACGGCTCGACCCGGATCGCGCGCCGTCCATGCGGGAAATCGCGCCGCCACTCGGTCAGCTCTTCAGCCGACACCGGGAAAAAGCGGATCTGGTCGAAGAAGCGCAGCAGCCACGGCTTGCCATCAGTGAACGCGCCTTCCTGCCCGCCGGAATGACGATACGTGTTCCACACCTGAATGGTTCGCCCGAACAACTGATAGCCCCCCGGCCCTTCCATACCATAGATGCACATATAAGCGCCGCCGATCCCCACCACATTGGGCGGAGTCCAGGTGCGCGCGGGATTGTACTTGGTGGTCACCAGTCTGTGGCGCGGATCGACCGGGGTCGCGACCGGCGCGCCGAGATAGACATCGCCCAGCCCCAGCACGAGGTAGCTGGCATCGAAGATCAGGTTCTCGACCGCTGCCGCATCGGGCAATCCGTTGATCCGGCGGATGAACTCGATGTTGTCGGGGCACCACGGCGCATCGTCGCGCACCGAGCCGACATACTTGGCGATGGTCTCGGTGATGGCCGGATCGCGCCAGCTCAAGGGCAGGTGGACGATGCGCGAGGGGATGGCGAAATCATCGAGGTCGCCCAACGCTTCTTCCGCCGCGAGCAACGCCGCCAGCGCGCCCGCCTGATCGAGCACCGCCCCGTCGAAGTGCAGTTGCAGCGAGCGGATGCCGGGGGTGATGTCGATAACACCGGGCAGCGCGGCCTCCTCCAGCGCGCGCATCAGCGCATGGACCCGGATCCGAAGCTCGATGTCGAGCACGATATCGCCATATTCGACCAGAATATTGCGGTCGCCCTGCTGGCGATAGACGGCGCGCGGGCGCGTGGCCTGCGCGGGGATTTCAGCAAGGATCGGCGAAAGATCGGTAATGGCATAGGCGTTCGTTGGTTCAGGCGGTTCGGTCAGCGCCGCGCCAGCCGCCGCGATGGCGTCGGCAATGCTGACCGGCACGAAGCGCACCCGGTCATCGGGCGCCAGCTGGCCGATCTTCCAGCGGTCGGCCGCGATCACCGTGAAGGGGCACACGAAACCGCCCAGCGAAGGCCCGTCCGGCCCCAGGATGATCGGCATGTCGCCGGTGAAATCGACCGCGCCGACCGCGTAGGGATTGTCGTGGATGTTGGACGGATGCAGCCCCGCCTCCCCGCCGTCGCGCCGCGCCCATTGGGGCTTGGGACCGACCAGCCGCACGCCGGTGCGATTGGAATTGTAATGCACCTGCCATTCGGCTTCCAGAAACCGGGCGATGTCATCCGGCGTGAAGAAGTCGGGCGCGCCGTGCGGGCCATAAAGCACCCGCAGGTCCCAGATGCGGGGCAGCTCGGGCAGCGCCGTGGCCTCGCCCGGCGCAGTTTCGCCGCCCGCCAGATGCAGCACATCGCCCGCCAGCAGCGCCCGCGCGGCATGGCCGCCGAACCGGCCGAGCGTGAAGGTCGCCGCGCTGCCCAGATAGGGCGTGACATCCAGCCCGCCCGCAAACAGGACATAGCCGCGCACCCCGCCCCCGCGCGCGCGCGCCAGCGTCAGTGTCTGCCCGGCCTCGACCGCGATCGCCTGCCCGCGCGGGGCCGGCTCCCCGTCGAGCGTCGCGCCGAAATCCGCGCCGGTCAGGCAGATTCGCGCTGCCGCCTCGAACAGCAGGGTCGGGCCGCTCGCGGTCAGTTCCAGCCCCGCCGTCCCTTCGGGATTTCCAAGCGCCAGATTGCCCAGCCGGAACGAGCGGTCGTCCATCGGCCCCGACGGCGGCACGCCCACATCCCACAGCCCCAGCCGCCCCGGCCAGTCCTGCACCGTGGTCGCGGTCCCGCCCGCGATTACGCGAACAGCAGCGGGCCGATGAACGACTCCGTCCAGCAGCCGGGTCGACACCGCGCCGCTGCCAAAACCGGGATCGCGCAGCACATCGCGCAGCCAGCGCAGGTTGGTCTCGATCCCGTCGAGCCGGGTCGCATCCAGCGCCGCCTGCATCGCCGCAATCGCGCCCGCCCGGTCCGGGGCGTGGGCAATCAGCTTGGCCAGCATCGGATCGTAGAAAGCGCTGACCTCGCTGCCTGCCATCACCCACGTCTCAGCGCGGATGTCGGCGGGGAAGTGCACATTGGTCAGCGTGCCGGTCGTTGGGCGATAATCGCGCGCCGGATCCTCGGCATAGAGCCGCACCTGCACCGCGTGACCTTGCGGGTTCGGCGCCGGTGCATCGAGAAACGCAAAATCACCGCCCGCGCCCCGGATCATCCATTCGACCAGATCGATCCCCATCACCTCTTCGGTAACGCCGTGTTCGACCTGCAACCGGGTGTTCATTTCGAGGAAAAAGAACGTCTCGCGTGCCGCATCGAACAGGAATTCGACCGTTCCTGCCGACCGATACCCCGCCGCCTCGCCCAGCCGCACGGCGGCCGCGATCAGTTCGGCGCGCTTGTCATCGGACAGGCAGGGCGCAGGCGCTTCCTCGACCACTTTCTGGTTGCGACGCTGAAGCGAACAGTCGCGCTCGCCCAGCGCCATCACCCGCCCCTGCCCGTCGCCGAAGATCTGCACCTCGATATGGCGTGCACGGGCGATGTAGCTTTCGAGGAAGACGCCCGCATCGCCGAAGCTGGCCGCACCCTGCCGCACCACGGCGGCGAAGCCTTTGCGCAAAGCCGCTTCGGTTTCGCAGATCCGCATCCCGATCCCGCCGCCCCCTGCGGTCGCCTTGAGCATGACGGGATAGCCGATCCGCGCAGCCGCCGCCGCAGCCTCGTCCTCGCCGGTCAGCAGGTCGGTGCCCGGCGCCAGCGGCAGGCCATGCGCGGCGGCGAGCGCGCGGGCGGAATGCTTCAGCCCGAAAGTGCGCATATTGTCCGGCGTCGGGCCGATGAAGGCGATCCCGGCGGCGGCGCAGCCTTCCGCAAAGTCGGCGTTCTCGGCCAGAAAGCCGTAGCCCGGATGGATCGCGCCTGCCCCGGTCGCCCTGGCCGCCGCAAGGATCGCTGCCCCATCGAGATAGCTTTGCGCCGCCGGTGCGGGGCCGATACAAACCGCGTCATCGGCTGCACTGACGTGCAACGAGCCTGCATCGGCCTCGGAATAGACCGCAACGCTGCGCAGTCCCATCCGTTTGCAGGTGCGGATGATCCGGGTGGCAATCGCGCCCCGGTTGGCGACCAGGACGGTGTCGAAATTCATGCGGCGACGATCATCCGCACCGGCGTCGGGTTGAAGCCGTTGCAGGGATTGTTGATCTGCGGGCAGTTGGACACCACCACGATCACGTCGATCTCGGCGCGCAAGGTCACCGTCAGGCCGGGCGCGGAAATGCCGTCAACGATGCCGAGCGTGCCGTCTTCCTCGACCGGCACGTTCATGAAGAAATTGATGTTGGAGACGATGTCGCGCTTGCCGCGCCCTTGGGTCAGGTTCGCTTCGAGGAAGTTGTCGACGCAGGCGTGCTGCGCCTTGGTGTGATGGCCGTAGCGCAGCGTGTTGGATTCGCACGAACAGGCCCCGCCGATGGTGTCGTGATAATCGACCGCAGAATCGACGATCGTCATCATCGGGCGCCCCTCGTTCGACAACAGGGCAGTGCCGGTGCGCAGGAACAGGTTGCCTTGCGCCGCGACCGTGTCCTGCGCCGAATACCGCTCGGCATCGTCGGCTGCGGAATAGATCAGGAAATCGACCGCCTGATTGCCTTCGACATCGACGATCCGCAGCACCTGCCCGGCGGCAACATGGTGCAGCCACGGCGCGCGCGCGGGCACGATTGCGTCGTGGAGGATAGTGCCGGAAAGGCCGGTAAGGGCCGGGTCGATGGTCATGATGGGCCTTGATTGCAAAGGGTTCAGCGGCGGTAGTAATCCTCGGTATTGAGGAAGGCGCGTTGCCCTTCCGGGGTCGCATTGCGCACCGGATCATCCGCGCCGGTGACCGGGCCGCGCCATGCGGTCGCGCGCAGCGGCGTGCTGTGCCAGCCCTCGCGCGGATCGAGCACATGCGGGCAATTGGCGATGACGATGATGACGTCCATCTCGCAGCGCAGCGTCACCGCGCGGCCCGGCGCGAAGGGGCCGACGACCGGGGTGATCGTGCCGTCGGTCTCGATCCGGGTGCCCTTGAACAGGTTGATGCAGGGGTGAACGTCGCGCCGGGTCAGCCCATGCTTGGCCGCGCCCAGGATCAGCCGGTCGCGCCCGTTGGGGAAGGCGCCCGAATTGCGCCCCTCGCCATATTTGCGCGCATTGCTGGCGACATTGGATGCACCGCAGAAGGTGTCGTGCGTTCCCGCACCATCATCAAGGATGCTGACAAGCACACGGCCCATGTCGCTGAGCAGCAGCTTGCCTGGCCCGAGATAGGCATTCCACTGGACCTTGACCGTGTCGGCGACATTCAGCCGCTCGGTCGGCAGTTCGGCGTTGAAGATGTTGAGGCTGGCGCAGGCATCGCCGCCCGTGTCGATCAGCCGCAGCCGGGTGCCGCGTGCGAGGCGGCGCGACGCATAGCCGCCGGGAGCAAGGGTTTCTTCCCACAGCAGGTCGCCTGCCGCCACGCCTGCGGGCAGATCATCGGCGACCGGCGGCAGGATCGGCATCGCTTCGACCCGCGTGCCGCCTTGCGCGCGGGCATGGTCACGCGCGGCTTTCGGATCGGCCAGAACCTGATCGCTGGGCGTACCGGCGCTCATTCCGCTGCCTCCCGCCGAACGGGCGCATCCTGCCCTTCCTGTTCGTAAAGCGGCGGCAGCAGCGCGGTGGTGGTGACCAGCTGCAATTGCTGCACGCCCCGGATGGCGCGCAGGGCGTCGCACAGGTTCTTCAGCCGCACCGCCGGGCCTTGCACCAGCAGGACTTCCAATGACTGGTCCTCTTCAAGGAACACATGCTGCGAGGAGATCACCTCCTTGAGATAATCCGACTGCGTCTCCGCCAACTGCTGGCGCACCCGCCCGCCTCCGCCGGCGTAGACGATGGTGATGGTACCGGCGAGCATGTCCTCGGGCCGGGTCAGCGCCTCGTGCTCGGCCAGCGCATGGCGGATCAGCTCGGCGATCAGCTGCGAGCGCGAGGGCAGGCCGCGTTCCTCGACCATCAGGTCGAGCTGGCGGAACAGGTCGGCCGGAAGGCTCATGCTGAGCCGCGCAAGGCGGGGATTGTCGGTGCTCATGACGGGGCTTTCATGACGGCGAGCATCTCAATTATTATCTTTCGTGTCAATCGTAATACTCGGGACAGGTTCGCTGGTTGAAGCCGCCGTGTCTGAATGTACTTGCTCAACTTTGCGGGTCAGCGCGAGGTCGTAGACCACCGCCGCCCCGAAGCGGTGCGGGGCGTGCTGATCGTGGCGGCGCTTGTCGAGGGTGAGCACCCGCGTGCCCAGCGTGAAGGCTTCCTTGATGTCGTGGGTGACCATGATGATGGTCAGCCCATGTTCGCGCCACAACCGGGTGATGAGCTGGTGCATGTCCGCCCGGATACCGGGATCGAGCGCGCCGAACGGCTCGTCGAGCAGCAGGATGCGCGGCCGCTTGATCAGCGCCTGCGCGATGGCGAGCCGCTGCTGCATCCCGCCCGACATCTGCGCGGGGTAAAGGTGGAGGCTGTCGGCGAGC
>DAIQNP010000041.1:0-12762 GCA_036788335.1 Erythrobacter sp. | reverse complement strand
TGACAGGGGTGACCGACATGCCGTTCCGCACGCTGGTGCGGCGCTATGGCTCGGGCCTCAACGTCACAGAAATGGTGGCGAGCGAGGCGGCGATTCGGGAAACCCGCCAGAGCTTGCAGAAAACCGCGTGGGACCGGATCGAGGAGCCGGTGTCGATGCAACTGGTCGGTTGCGATCCCGTCAGCATGGCCGAAGCCGCCAAGCTTCAGGAAGGCAATGGCGCGGCCATCATCGACATCAATTTCGGCTGCCCGGTACGCAAGGTCGTCGGCCAGCTCGCCGGCTCTGCCCTGATGCGCGAAGTTCCGCTGGCGGTGCGGCTGATGGAAGCCACCGTCAAGGCGGTGAAAGTGCCGGTCACGGTCAAGATGCGGATGGGCTGGTGCCATGACAGCCTCAACGCGCCGGACCTTGCGCGCATGGCCGAAGACCTCGGCGTGAAGATGGTGACCGTCCACGGCCGCACCCGCAACCAGATGTACAAGGGCAGCGCCGACTGGGCCTTTGTACGCCGGGTCAAGGAAGCGGTGAAGATTCCGGTGATCGTCAACGGCGATATCTGCTCCATTGAGGACGCCTCACGCGCGCTGGAGCAATCGGGCGCGGACGGACTGATGATCGGGCGCGGGGCCTATGGCAAGCCGTGGCTGCTGGGTCAGGTGATGCACTGGTGGCGCACCGGCGAAGCGCGGCCCGAGCCGGGCCTCGACGAACAATATGCCGTGCTGGTGGAGCACTATAACCGGATGCTCGATCACTATGGCCGCGACACCGGGGTGAAAATGGCTCGCAAGCATCTGGGCTGGTACACCAAGGGCCTGCACGGTTCGGCCGAATTCCGCCACAAGGCCAACTTCATCGATGATCCCGATCAGGTGCTGGGCGAGATCGAGCGGTTCTATACCCCGTTCCTGCGGCGCCAGGCCGCCTGATGGCCGCCACCCGCGTCAGCCGCGCTGCCATCGGCGCCGGCATTGCCGGTTCGCGTCCCGGCGCACGAGCGCAGATCGGCGGGCTGATTTTCGCGATGCTGCTGGTCGACGGTAACGGCCGCATCTGCGAGGCCAATCACGGGGCGGAAAACCTGCTCGGCACCAGTGCCAAACGGCTGCTCGGAACCCAGCTGGTCGAACGCCTCGGGCTGAGCGAGGCCCGCGTGATCGACCGCTTGTGCGAGCGTGACGCCGCGCTGGTGGCGCGCGATCTGACGATGTTGGTGGGCGGCAACGAAGTGCGCATCAACATGACCGTGTCGCCGCTCGCCGGCTATGCGGGCTGGCGGGTGGTGACCCTGTCGGAAGTCGGCCAGCAGGAAGGCCAGCACGAAGCGGGGGGCGAGGCGATGATCGGCGCGCCGTCGATCCTGGCGCACGAGATCAAGAATCCGCTCGCGGCGATCCGCGGGGCGGGGCAGCTGGTTGCGCGCAAGCTGCCGCACGGCGACAAGAACCTCGCGCGGATGATCATCGACGAGGTCGACCGGATCGCCCGGCTGATCGACCGGATGCAGCAGCTCGGCAGCACGCGCACCGGGCCGGTCGATGCCTGCAACCCGCACGAAGCGATCCGCGCTGCGATCGCCACGATGCGGGCGGCGGACCCCGACGGGCCTGAGATCCTCGAGGAATTCGATCCCTCCCTGCCCCCGGTGCTGGTCAATCGCGGGGCGCTGGAACAGGTGCTGATCAACCTTCTGTCCAATGCGCGCGACGCTGCCATCGCCGTCAGCGCGCAGCCGGCGGTCGTGATCCAGACCCGTTTCGTCAGCGGCCATGCCTTCAGCGCCATCCGCCACGGCCGCGCCGTGCCGCTGCCGATCGAGATCACCGTCAGCGATAACGGACCCGGCATCGATCCGGCACTGCGCGACCGGGTGTTCGAACCCTTCGTCTCGTCCAAGCCGGCGGGGCAGGGGCTGGGCCTCGCGCTGGTGCGCAAGCTGGTGCGCGACATGAACGGCAATGTCAGCCATGATCGCGACCTGCGCGGCGGGCTCACCCATTTCCGCCTGCATCTGCCGCAAGCCCCGCGCGGCAGCTGATCCATGCCCGAAACCGCCATGCCTGCCCCAATCCTGCTGGTCGAAGACGATGCCGCGATTGCCACCGTGATCATCGCCGCTCTGGAGGACGAGGGCTTCGTCATCGCCCATTGCACCAGCATCGCCGCGCGCGACCGGATGCTGGCCGAGCGGACCTTTGTCGCGATGCTGACCGACGTGATGCTGGAGGACGGCGACGGCCTCGCCAGCCTGGCTGCGGCGCGGGTCCATGCGCCCGGTATGCCGGTGATCGTGTTGTCGGCGCAGAACACGCTCGATACCGCCGTGCGCGCCAGCGAGAGCGAGGCCTTCGAATACTTCCCCAAGCCGTTCGATCTCGACGATCTGGTCCATGCCGTGCGTCAGGCCGCCGGGCTGCGCAGTTCGGGCAAGGACGACGCGGACCTGCCAGTCGTCACCAGCGAAACCGAGAAGCTGCCGCTGGTCGGGCGCAGTCCGGCGATGCAGGGCGTCTACCGGATGATTACGCGGGTGCTGCGCAACGATCTCACCGTGTTGATCACCGGGGAAAGCGGGACCGGCAAGGAACTGGTCGCTGAAGCGATCCACCAGCTCGGCAATCGCCGCACGGGGCCATTCGTCGCAGTCAACACCGGGGCGATCCCCGCCGATCTGGTCGAAAGCGAGCTGTTCGGCCACGAGAAGGGCGCTTTCACCGGGGCAATCGCGCAGGCCATCGGCAAGTTCGAACAGGCCCACGGCGGCACACTGTTCCTCGACGAGATCGGCGACATGCCGGCCGAGGCTCAGACCCGGCTGCTGCGCGCATTGCAATCGGGGCGCATCCGTCGGGTCGGCGGGCGGCAGGAAATTGCGGTCAATGTCCGCATCGTCGCCGCTACCAACCGCGACCTGACCCCGATGATCGCTGCGGGCACCTTCCGTGAGGATCTGTTCTACCGGCTCAACGTGGTGCCGATCGAATTGCCGCCCCTGCGCGACCGGCGAGAGGATATTGCCGCGCTCGCCCAGCATTTCCTGATCGCTGCGGCCGAGGAAGGCCTTCCCCGCCGGCACCTGACGCCCGACGCCATCGCCCGGCTCGAAACCCGCAACTGGCGCGGCAATGTGCGCGAATTGCGCAATGTGGTGTACCGCCTCGCCTTGATGGCACGCGAGGAGCGGATCGACTCCGTCAGCCTCGGCGATATCATCGGCGAGGAACTCTTGCCCAGCCGCGCCGCCCGCGACGTCGAGGGCGGCTTCGGCGGCGCGTTGACGACTTGGCTGGCGACCGAGGATCCGCCGCCCGGCGCGCTGTATCACCGGGCGCTGGCGGCATTCGAAAAGCCGCTGATCGAACATGCCCTCGGTCGCACGGCCGGCAATCAGCTGAAGGCGGCGCAATTGCTGGGGATCAACCGTAACACGCTGCGCAAGCGGATCAGCGAATTGGGGCTCGAGCCAGAGCGATTCTCGCGTCCGGTCTGACGCAGTATCCGCCGCTTATCGCAGATTGCCCTTGCATTTTTGCCACACCGCAGTTGTAACAGCGCAACGATGGAAGCTGCGGCATCACAGTCATCGCCGATGACGGCCCGGCAGTCGCCTCGTTGGTGGCGGCAGTTCGTCATCGCCTCCCGCCGGGCCAACCTGTTCTTCTGGCTCGAAATTCTGGCTGGCATTGCGCTGCTCATGGCGATCGTCGCCACGTGGCTGGCCTATTCGCGCGCCAGCCGGCCCGACGACTTGCTGCCGACGATGCAGGTCTCGTTGCTGCTGATGGCAACGTTGGTGCCGGCGATGGCGCTGCTGGTACTGATCGGCCGCCGCTTGGCGCTGCGCCGCGCGGCGGGCAGCACGGCGCGGCTGCATGTGCGGTTGGTATTCTTCTTCTCGATGGTGGCCGCGATCCCGACGCTGCTGGTGGCAGGATTTGCTGCCTTTTTGTTCCAGACCGGGGTGGACTTCTGGTTCTCCGACGATTCACGCGGGCTGATGGAGAACGCCAACGCACTTGCGCAGAGCTATTACGATGCCAACCAGCGCAACGTCGAGCAGAACACTGTGGCGATGGCGACCGATATGCGCGACACGCTGGTGCGGGTGCCGATCACCGATCCGGATTTTCCCGATTTCTACGCCTATCAGGCGCAGGGGCGCGAAATTACTGAAAGCGCGATCCTGCAACGCATGGTCGACGGTACGTTCCGCACTGCGGTGGCATTCAATCTGACCGAAGACGACAGCCCGCTTGAATTCAGCCGCGCGGCCTTGGCCCGGCTCGATCAGGGGGAGCTTGCGGTGGTGGTCGGCAGCCCGGAACGGATCGAGGCGCTGGTGGCGATCGATCCGCAAAGCGGAGTCTATCTTTACAACGCCCGTACCACCGAAGAGACGATGTTCAATTCATGGTCGCGCGCGCAGGCGATTGTCGGTGCCTATGATCGGCTGACCGGCAGCGCCCGCACCTTGCAACTGCGCTTCAACCTGGCGCTGGTGGCGGTCAGCCTGCTGTTGGTGAGCCTCGCGATCTGGTTTGCGCTGCGATTCGCCGACCGGCAGGTCAAGCCGCTGACCGATCTGGTGGGCGCGGCGCGCAAGGTGGGGCAGGGCAATTTCGCACTGCGGGTCGAAGGGCGCACCGGGGCGGACGAGATCGGCCTGCTCAACCGCGCCTTCAACCGCATGACGGCACAGCTCGAAAAACAGACCCAGGCACTGGTCAGCGCCAACCGCCAGATCGACGACCGCCGCGCCTTTACCGAAGCCGTTCTTGAAAGCGTGACCGCCGGGGTGGTCTCGGTCGATGCCGATGCGCGCGTCACGCTGATGAATTCCTCGGCGCAGGCACTGCTGGCCCCGGCGGGGATGATCGAACATGCCGATATGAACGGCGCCTCGCTCGAAACCCTGTCACCGGAACTGTGCCAGCTGATCAATGACGGTCGCGAACGGGCGATCATCAGTCACGCCAAGGACAGCGAATTGCTTACCCTCGCGGTCAAGATCGCGCCCGGAACCAGCGGCCATGTAATCACCTTCGAGGACATCACCCGCCAGCTGCTCGATCAGCGGCAGGCGGCGTGGTCCGATGTCGCCCGCCGGATCGCGCACGAAATCAAGAACCCGCTGACCCCGATCCAGCTGGCAACCGAGCGGCTGAAACGCCGTTACCGGATGCAGGTGGGCGATGAGGACCGCGACCTGTTCGACGAGCTGACCAGCACGATTGTCCGGCAGGTCGGCGATCTCAGGAAGATGGTCGACGAATTCAGTTCCTTCGCGCGCCTGCCCAAGCCGGTGTTCCGCGACGAGGATGCGCTCGATCTGGTGCGTCAAGCAGTGTTCCTTCAGGAAGTCGCGCATTCCGGCATCGATTTCAGCGTATCGGCTGAGACCCTCACCGACCGCGAAATCCGCTGCGATCGGCACCAGTTCGGGCAGGCGATGACCAATGTGCTCAAGAATGCCGTCGAAGCAGTCGAGGCGCGCGCCGCCGAAGGGCGCGGTGTCTATGCCGGAGCCATCACCGTCACGATGGCGGACGCGGGCGAAGCGGTCGCTATAACCATTGACGACAACGGGATCGGCCTGCCGACCGACCGCGAGCGACTGATCGAACCCTATGTCACCACCCGTGAAAAAGGCACCGGGCTCGGCCTCGCCATCGTCAACAAGATCGTCGACGAACATGGCGGCGACATGAGCTTTGCCAACACGCCTTCCGGCGGCACGCGGGTGACCCTGTGCTTCGCCCGCGATCCGCTGATTGCCGAGGGGAGCGCGGGATGACCGCCGCCCGCCCGACTGGCCCCACCGATTCACCCGAAAGGAGCTGCTCATGGCGCTCGAAATCCTGATTGTCGACGACGAGCGCGATATTCGCGAACTGGTCGCCGGCGTGCTCGGCGACGAAGGCTATGCCTGCCGCACTGCGGGCGACAGCACCGAGGCGCTGGCTGCGATCGACGAACGTCGGCCCAGCCTGGTGCTGCTTGACGTGTGGCTTCACGGCAGCAAGATGGACGGGCTGGAACTGCTCGATGCGATCAAGACGCGTGAGCCCAACCTGCCGGTCATCATCTTTTCGGGCCACGGCAATATCGACACCGCAGTGTCCGCGGTCAGCCGCGGGGCGATGGACTTCATCGAAAAGCCCTTCGAGGCCGAACGCCTGCTGTTGCTGGTCGAACGCGCAACAGAGACCGAACGTTTGCGGCGCGAAAACAGCCGCTTGCGCGAAGGAAGCTGGGGCAGCGCCGAGTTCACCGGCAATTCCTCGACCATCAACGCCGTGCGCGCAACCTTGAAGCGGGTGGCGAGCACCGGCAGCCGGGTGCTCATTTCGGGGCCGGCCGGGGCGGGCAAGGAAGTCGCCGCCCGCCTGCTGCATGCCTGGAGCGGGCGGTCGGACGGGGCTTTCGTGCTCGCCAATTCGGCGCGGATCACGCCGGAACGGTTCGAACAGGAACTGTTCGGCGAAGAGGCAGCGGGAAAGCTGATCCGTCCCGGCCTGCTTGAACTGGCGGACGGCGGCACGCTCTATCTCGACGAGATCGCCGATATGCCGCTGTCGACCCAGGCGCGGATCCTGCGAGTGCTGACCGAACAGAGCTTCGTGCGGGTCGGTGGAACACGGCAGATCGGGGTGGATGTGCGCGTGGTATCGTCGACCACCCGCGACCTGACCGTGGAAATGGCCGAGAAGCGGTTCCGCGAAGATCTGTTTTATCGCCTCAACGTGGTGCCGGTGGCGATCCCGTCGCTGGCCCAACGGCGCGAGGACATTCCGGCGCTGGCCGAACATTTCTTCACCCGCTATTCCAACGATCAGGGCATGGCGCCGCCGCATCTGTCACCCGAGGCGCTGGCCGCGATGCAGTCCTATGACTGGCCCGGCAATGTCCGCCAGTTGCGCAACGTGGTCGAGCGCACGATCATCATGACCCCGCGCGACAAGCTGAACGCGATCGAGCCCGACATGCTGCCTGCGGAGATCACCGGCGGCGGTCTGGGCGGGGCAGGTGAGAGCCTTTCGGCAATGATGGGGGTGCCACTGCGTGAGGCGCGCGAGAGTTTCGAGCGCGAATATCTCGCCATCCAGATCCGGCGGTTCTCGGGCAATATCTCGAAGACAGCGAGCTTCATCGGGATGGAGCGTTCGGCGCTGCACCGCAAGCTCAAGCTGCTCGGCATGGCCGACCGCCGCGACGAGAGCGAGGCTCAGGGGGAAGGCGGCTGACAGTTCCCCGCACGCAAAACCCGGATCGCCATCAGGGGGAAAATCCCCCATTGCTCCGGCGCGGCGCAATCGCCATTAAGGCAAGATGCGCACGGTCGGCTTTGCCGGACAGACCCGCTGCGCGAATATGTGGACCGCAAAGGCGGCCGCCAAGAACAAGGAGCCAGATCAATGCCCAACGGACGTACGCTCTCCCCCCGTCCGGCACCGCCAGCGGCGGCAGCCCCCGAAGCCCCGGTTCCGATCACCGCTTCGCCCTCGTCCCGGCAAGGCAGTTTGCAGGACGGCTTTCTCAACCTCCTGCGCAAGCACAAGGTTCCGGTGACGATGTTCCTCGTCAAGGGCGTGAAGCTGCAAGGGATCGTCACCTGGTTTGACAATTTCTCGATCCTGCTGCGCCGCGACGGCCAGTCGCAACTGGTCTACAAGCACGCGATCTCGACTATCATGCCGGGGCAGCCGCTCGATCCGGCACAGTTTCAGGCAAGGCCGGGCGGCAAGAAGCAGAAGCTGTTGCAGGATGTGTTCCTCAGCCGTGTCAGCGAAGCGCATGTGCAGGTGACGATGTTCCTGGTGAACGGCGTGATGCTGCAAGGCAGGATCGCTGCTTATGATCTGTTCTGCATGCTGCTCGAGCGGGACGGGGCAGTCCAACTTGCCTACAAGCATGCGGTCTCGACGATCCAACCCGCCAGCCCGGTCGATCTCAGCGTCGATACGGGGGAAGAAGCAGAAGAAGACACCTTTGACGATGAGGCCGAAGACTGAGTTTCGATGAAACCTTGATGGGCGAAGTGACCCGCGGAGCGCGGGCCATCGTGCTGTGCCCCGATATTCGCGTGCTGCGCCATGATCTCGACGCCGCCGAACGGCTCGCCGAGGCTGAAGGCCTGGCGCTCGCGATCGGCGTGGTGATCGCGCATTCGGCGATCCTGCCAGTGCGCCAGATGCAGCCCAACACGCTGTTCGGATCGGGTCAGGTCGACAATATCGGCGTGTGGTGCGAACAGCACGAGGCCGAGCTGGTGATCGTCGACGGTGCGCTCACCCCGATCCAGCAGCGCAACCTTGAAGACCGGCTGAAGCGCAAGGTGATCGACCGCACCGGGTTGATCCTCGAAATCTTCGGCGAGCGGGCAGCGACGGCGGAAGGTCGGTTGCAGGTCGAACTGGCGCATCTCGATTACCAGCAGAGCCGGTTGGTGCGCAGTTGGACCCACCTCGAACGCCAGCGCGGCGGCTTTGGCTTTCTCGGTGGTCCGGGCGAAACCCAGATCGAGGCGGACCGCCGGATGATCCGCCAGCGCATGGGCCGACTGCGGCGCGAGCTGGAACAGGTGCGCAAGACCCGCACGCTGCACCGCGAACGCCGGGGGCGGGCCCCTTGGCCCGTGATCGCGCTGGTCGGCTACACCAACGCCGGAAAGTCGACGCTGTTCAACCACTTGACCGGCGCTGCGGTAATGGCCGAGGATCTGCTGTTTGCGACGCTCGACCCGACCATGCGGGCGATCGGCTTGCCGGGGGTCGAAAAGGCGATCCTGTCGGACACGGTGGGCTTCATTTCCGACCTGCCGACGCAGTTGGTCGCCGCCTTCCGCGCCACGCTGGAGGAGGTGACCGGTGCCGATGTGATCTGCCATGTGCGCGACATGGCGAACCCCTCGAACGCGGCGCAGAAGAAGCAGGTGGTCGATGTGCTCGGCGATCTGGGCGTGATCGATCCGGTAACCGGCGACAGCAGCATCCCGATCCTCGAAGTCTGGAACAAGTGCGACCTACTGGACGCTGATGCGCTTGCGGAACTGCAGGTTCAGGCCGAGGGGCAGGGGGCGGTGGTCCTATCCGCAGTGACCGGCGCGGGTGTGGATCCTTTGCTGAATGAACTGGCGCGACTGATGACCGGCGACGCGCGAGTGCATACCTTCGAACTCGCAGCGGGCGATGGCGAACGCATGGCATGGCTCCACGCTCATGGTGAGGTATTGAAGATTTCAGAACCGTCGGAGGAGGGGCCCGAACCCCGTCGCCGGGTCAAGGTGAGGCTGACGCCGCGCGAACTCGGACGATTCGCGGCCCTCTCGGGTTAAGACGGAGCTGTAACGTGCAGGGGATCGAGGGGATTATCACCGGCTATGAGGAGACCTTCGACTTCCCCCGGTTCGCAGGGCTCCCGCCAATGCGTTATCTGCTCGCTTCGGTTCCGCGGGCGGGAAGCACGTGGCTGAGCCATTGCCTGTGGTCGAGCGGCTGCCTTGGCGCGCCGCTTGAATACCTGAACTTCGAGCCCGGCGGTCACGGCGGATCGGCGGCGCGCGATCCGGCCGCGCAGCATGCGGTTTGGCGCCGTTCGATCGCGTACCGGACATCGCCCAATGGCGTTTATGGCCTCAAGGCCTTTCCCGCGATGCTTCACGATCTCGAGCTGAACAATCAGGCGCTGCTTGCGGAGGTCATGCAGGCGATGGTCGGTCCGAACAGCCCGCGCAAGGTGGTGCGCCTGCGCCGTCGCGACCGCGATGCCCATGCGATATCCTATGCTCGCGCCACTCTGAGCGGGGTGTGGCGGCAGGAACAAGAGCAGATCATGGGGGAAAATAACCTGGCCTTTAATGCGATGGTGGTTGAGCGATGTCGGCAATCAATCGATCATCAGGAAGGAGCTTGGGACCAGATGTGTTCGGAACTCAGGTTGGCGCCGCTCGAAATATGGTTCGAAGACGCGCTGTCAGACCCGTCACGCGCAACTGCCACCGTTTGCGCATATCTGGGCGTGGCGCTCGATCCGGCTGTGGCAATCACGGTTCCGCCGATTCGGCAACAGGCGCAAGAAGGCGCACGCCAATGGGCACAAAAGCTAGTCGAAGGTTAGCGCGTCGCAGATTACCGTTCGGCAGTCTTCACGTGCTGCCAATATTCCTCCTGCGTAGCCAATGACAGCTTGCCAAAGTCCACGCCTTCGCCGGATGCCAGCGCTTCCATTCCCTTGAAACGGCGTTCGAATTTGCTGTTGGCAGCGCGCAGCGCCTCCTCGGCGTTAATGCCGTGCGCGCGCACGAAGTTGACCACCGCGAACAGGAGATCACCTGCTTCCTCGATTTTCGCATGATCCGAGGATGCGGCTTTAAGCTCCTCGATTTCCTCGGCAATTTTGGCTTGTGATCCCGATGGATCGGGCCAATCGAACCCGGTGCGCGCGGCGCGCTTCTGCAACTTTTCGGCACGCATCAAGGCCGGCAGCGCCAACGCCACGCCATCGAGCGCGCTGGTGACACCTTTTGCTTCGCGCTCCTGCGCCTTCAAATCCTCCCAGCGCGCTTCGTCCATCGTGCCATCGGCCTGCGCGAAGATGTGCGGGTGGCGGGCTGCCATCTTGTCGCCGATCGCGGCGGCGACATCGGCGAAGGCGAAGTGGCCAGCTTCCTCGGCCATACGGGCGTGGAACACGACCTGAAGCAACAGATCGCCAAGTTCATCGCGCAAGTCCGCCATGTTCCCGCGCGCGATGGCATCGGCGACTTCGTAGGCTTCCTCGATGGTATAGGGCGCGATGCTGGCGAAATCCTGCGCCAGATCCCATTCGCAGCCGCTAACCGGATCGCGTAGCCGCGCCATAATCGCCAGTAGGCGGGCCACTGGGAACAGATCGGGGGTCTCGCTCATGCCGTATCCTTGAGATGGATAATATATATTATGTAAAATCTAGAGGAAGGCGCCGGCGGTGGCCTGGGCTCTGAAGAACCACTCTGCTACCAAATACAAGCCGCCGAAGATCGCGATCCAGAGCAGCGCCATCTTAACCGCCTGGCTCCAGCGAAGCCGGTAGGATGCCAGTGCTGCGCCAGCAACCACCAGCCACCCGAGCGCCAGAATGATCGGCATCACTGCATCGGCGCTCATGCCACCAACTCCAAGCCGTCATAACCGACTGTCACGAAACCCGGCACCTCGTCGCACAAGCTCCGGTAATCCATGCTCTTGTCGAGATGGCTGAGCACCATCCGTCGCGCGCCACAGCGTTCGCCAAGCTCGATCGCCATCGCAAGGTGCGCATGGGTCGAATGGGGTTCGCGGCGCAGGCAGTCGCTCACCAGGATGTCGACATCGCTAAACAGGTCGACCATATCTTCGGAAATTGCACTGAAATCCGTGGCATAGGCAATGGACTTGCCATCCGCTTCGAAACGGTAGGCGGTGGTTTCCCCGCTACCGTGCTCCATCTGGCACCATTCGACCCCAAAACCCGCGATCATCCGCAGGCGGTCAAGTGTGTCAATGCTGCAAATTGTCGGATAACCGTCCTGCCCGGCAAAGACATAGCCGAACCGCTGCCGCAATCGCCGCACGGTCTCGCCTGAGGCAAAGCTCGGGATTGGGCCGGCGCGGCCGTAGCGCAGCACCCGCAGATCGTCGATGCCGTGGCAGTGATCGGCGTGGTCGTGGGTCCAGAATACCGCGTCGATGCCGTCGATCCGGTTGGCCAGCAATTGCGCGCGGCAATCGGAGGAAGTGTCGACCAGCAGGCGCTTGCCCTCGTCACTTTCGACCAGGATCGAGACGCGTGTGCGACGATTGCGCGGTTCGTCCGGATCGCAGTCGCCCCAGTCGCCCGCACCATCCGGCCCGCCCAACCTCGGCACACCGGTCGAGGTGCCCGAGCCGAGCATCACCAGTTTCACAGCGCCGCCTTTTGGAACAGGGCGGAAAAATTGGCGGTGGTCACTGCCGCCAGCCGCTCGGGCTCGGTTCCGCGCAGACCGGCAACGAACGCGGCGGTGTCGGCGACGTAGGCCGGCTCGCACACCCGCCCGCGATGCGGCACCGGGGCGAGGAAGGGGCTGTCGGTTTCGACCAGCAGGCGGTCTTCAGGGACAGTCTTGGCCACCTCCTGCAAGGCCTTGGCATTCTTGAAGGTCACGATCCCCGACAGCGAGATCGTCAGACCCAGCGCCAGCACCTTCACAGCAAAGTCGCCCGAAGCGGTGAAGCAATGGATCAGTGCGGGGAATGCCCCCTTCGCCATCTCCTCGGCGAGGATGGCATGGGTGTCGGCCTCGGCATCGCGGGTGTGGATGATCACCGGAAGCTGCGTTTCGCGCGCAACATCAATGTGCATCCTGAACAGGCGGGCCTGTGCGCCGCGATCCGAATGATCGTAGAAATAGTCGAGCCCGGTCTCGCCGATCGCGATCACGCGCGGGTTCTCGGTCGCAGCCAGGAGCACGCCGCGCCCGAGGTCCTGATGCCCATCCGCCTCGTGCGGGTGGATGCCGACGCTGGCAAAGACATCGGCCTCGCGCATCGCCGTGGCGACCACCTGCTCCCATTCGGACTGGCGGGTCGAGATATTGAGGAAGGCCCCTACCCCCGCCACGCGCGCCCGGGCGAGTACGCCGAGTTGATCCTCGATCAGACCTTTGTATTCGAGGTGGCAGTGGCTATCGATCAGCATCAGGCAGAGCTTTCGGCCACAACCGGCAGTTCAAGCCGGGGGAACAACGCGGTCGGCGGGGCG
>DAIQNP010000040.1:0-12775 GCA_036788335.1 Erythrobacter sp. | reverse complement strand
GACGAGGACACGACGATCTGGCTGTTCGGCACCGTCCACGTGCTGCCCGAAGGGATCGAATGGTATGACGACACCATCGATGCCGCCCTGATGGGTTCGGACACTTTCGTCAGCGAGATCCCGATGGATCCCGCCAGTGAAGCGGCGGTGCAGCAATTGTCCATGACCAAGGGCATGTTGCCGCCGGGCACGACGCTGCGATCGCTGCTATCACCCGAACAGACCCCCGCTTACGAAGCCGCGCTCGCCAAGATCGGCGCGCCGCCGGAAGCCTTCGATGCGTTCAAGCCCTGGCTCGCCGGGCTGACCCTGTCGATCGTTCCGCTGATGCAGCAGGGCTACACGCCCGGCGCCGGGGTGGAAAAGGTGCTGCTGTCCAAGATCGGCGACAAGCCGAAAGACGCGCTGGAGACCGCCGAATTCCAGATCGGCATCTTCGACAACATGGATCAGGACGCGCAGGTCACGTTCATGATGGAAGCGGCAGAGGGCATGGACGAGGTCAAGACCATGCTCGACCGGATGGTCGCCGAATGGGCCGAGGGCGATGCCGACGAACTTGCCGTGATCATGAACGAAGGCATGGACGATCCCGCCGTGGCCGAAGCCCTGCTCTACAGCCGCAATGCCAATTGGGCCGAGTGGATCGACACCCGGCTCGACACCCCCGGATCGGTGTTCATCGCGGTCGGTGCGGGCCACCTGGCCGGCGACAGGAGCGTGCAGGACTATCTCGCGGAGAAGGGCATCGAAGTCGCCCGCGTGAAATGAGCACGGGGCTGCGTTTCATGTTCGCGGCCAGACGGGGCGCAGCGGAGCGGATCGGCGAAGTGATCGCTGCCGCCTTCGCCGCCGTCCTCCTCACCCTCGCCCTTGCCGGATGCAGCGATGCGCCCGGCAAGGAGGCAGCGGAGGCACCGCCCAACCCGCTGCTCTATGAACTGGCCGCCGCCGACGGGACGGTGGAGGGGTGGATGATCGGCACCATCCACGCCCTCCCCCCAGGCACCGACTGGCGCACCCCGGCGATCGACCGGGTGGTGACGGACGCAGACTTGCTGGTGGTCGAAATCGCTGCGCTCGAACAGCGCGGGGCCATTGCCGAGGCTTTTACCCGCGCCGCGACCAGCCCCGGCTTGCCCCCGCTGAACGAGCGCGTCGCGCCCGAACTGCGCGCCGATCTTGCCGCTCTGATGGACCGTGGCGGATTGGACGAGCGGCGCTTCGCGACTACCGAAAGCTGGGCGGCGGCGCTCACCCTTGCGCAAGTCTATGCCGAGGGCGATCCCGAACTCGGCGTCGACCGCGCCCTGATCCGCGACTTTGCCCGCCGCCCGGTGCGCGAGCTGGAAGGCGCGGCCACACAGTTCGCGATCTTCGACCGCCTGCCCGAAGGCGATCAGCGCGATCTGCTCGAAAGCGTGATCACCGGCGCAGGCGAAGCCGGCACGCAGGCGCGCGATTTGCGTCAAGCGTGGATCAACGGCGATGCCGCAGCGATCGAGGCAGCGACACTTACCGGCATCCTCGCCGATCCGGAACTGCGCGCAGCGCTGCTGGTGGAGCGCAACCGGCGCTGGACCGATGCCATCGTTCCGCTGCTCGCCCGGCCCGAGCGGCCCCTGATTGCAGTTGGTGCGGCGCATCTGGTCGGCCCCGATGGCCTCGCCGCGTTGCTGACGGCGCGCGGTTTCGCGGTGCGCCGCCTGCCCTGACGGGCCGACCCTAAAGCCGTTGCCTTTTGCACCCTCACCCTCTATGGGCCCGCCCTTCGGCGCTCCGGTCATCCCTGGAGGCGGTGTGCCGGATGATCGTTTTTCAACAACACGCATTCGAAAGGCAAAGCTATGAGCGACGCTCTGAACCTGCCGGCTGAAGCGCGCGAACGGGCTGGCAAGGGAGCCTCCCGATCACTTCGCCGCGATGGTCGGACTCCCGCCGTGATCTACGGCGGCAAGGAAGAACCCACCATGATCCACGTCGAGCAGAAGGAACTGGTCAAGCAATTGAACACCGGTCACTTCATGAACTCGATCGTCAATATCGAGATTGGTGGCAAGATCGTCCGCACGCTGCCCAAGGATGTGGCGTTCAACCCCGTGACCGATCGGCCGATCCACGTCGACTTCCTGCGCATGACCGGCGACAGCATGGTCCAGGTGCAGGTGCCGGTGGTGTTCGTCAACGAAGACGCCTCGCCCGGTCTCAAGAAGGGCGGCGTGCTGAACATCGTCCGCCACGAGTTGGAACTCGTCTGCCCGAATGCCGACATTCCGGACGAAATCGCAATCGACGTCACCGGCAAGGATGTGGGCGATTCGATCCACATCAGCGAAGTCACCCTGCCTGAAGGCGTGACCAGCGCGATCACCGACCGCGATTACACCATCGCCACGTTGGTCGCCCCGTCCGCGCTCAAGAGCAGCGGCAGCACCACCGACGAGGCTGACGAAGTAGCGACCGAAGAATAAGGCCACCGTGCCATTCAAGGCCGACAGACGCCGGGCTTCGCGAGAAGTCCGGCGTTTCTTATGGGCAGCGCAATCGTTAAGGACACGCCATGCAGATCTGGGTCGGCCTTGGAAATCCCGGACCGCGTTATGCGTTCCACCGGCACAATGTCGGCTTCATGGCGCTCGACGTGATCGCCGACATGCACGGCTTCGGCCCCATTCAGACGAAATTCCAGGGCTGGGTGCAGGAAGGCAGGATCGGCACGCACAAGATTTTGCTGCTCAAGCCCGCCACCTTCATGAACGAAAGCGGGCGCAGTGTGGGTGAGGCGCTGCGGTTCTACAAGCTGGGCGCCGAGGCGCTGACGGTGTTCCACGACGAGCTCGACCTCGCCCCCTTCAAGGTCAAGGTAAAGCAGGGCGGCGGACACGCGGGGCACAACGGACTGCGCTCGATCGACCAGCACGCTGCCAGCCTCGGGGCGCCGGATTACCGCCGCATCCGGCTGGGCATCGGCCATCCTGGGCACAAGGACCGGGTGACTGGCCACGTGCTCGGCAATTTCGCCAAGGACGAGACCGACGATCTGGCCGCAATGCTCGGCGCGATCGGTGCGGAAGCCGGTTGGCTGGCCAAGCGCGAGGACCCGCGCTTCATGAGCGATGTCGCGTTGCGGATGCAGGGTTAACATCGCTTCGCCGGGACGGACCGTTTCGGGACAGCGCCAAACGGAGCCGGGCATCGGGCGGACGGTGTCGCTATGTCGCCCCTGTTCACAGCAACTTGCCGGGGAAACATCATGATTCGCAGCATTTCCGCCCTCCTGTTCCAGCGCCTTCTTCCGGGCGTGTTCGCGATCGCAGTGCTCGGCACCGCCGTCGCCGCTCCGGCCCATGCCTACAAGGATCCGCCCAAGGAACCGATCGGCGGCTCGTCCTCGGGCGGTGGAAGCTCGAGCGGCGGCAGCTCGGGCGGCACGGCCGTGCCCGAACCCTCCAGCCTGATCCTGTTCGGTGCCGGTGCCGCCGCCATGATGGCCTCCCGCCGCCGCCGTAAAGCGCGCGGCTGAACCGCAAAGCCCGCCGTTTCGCAAGAGGAGCGCAGGCCCTGGCAGGCCTTGCGCTCCTTTCGCTGTCGGTGACCGGCAACCCTGCGCCTCTGGCCTAAGCAAGAAAGCGGCGCTAAGGGCGGGCGCTTTCCAGCTAGGCAAGAGAACAGATCATGGGTTTCCGTTGCGGGATTGTCGGCCTGCCCAATGTCGGCAAGTCGACCTTGTTCAATGCATTGACCGAGACACAGGCTGCGCAGGCGGCCAATTATCCGTTCTGCACGATCGAGCCCAATGTCGGTCAGGTTGCGGTGCCGGACGAACGGCTCCAGAAAATCGCCGCGATCGGAAAGAGCGCCAAGATTATTGAAACCCAGCTCGGCTTTGTCGACATTGCCGGTCTCGTGAAGGGTGCGAGCAAGGGCGAAGGCCTCGGCAACCAGTTTCTCGGCAATATCCGCGAGGTCGATGCCGTGGTCCACGTGCTGCGCTGCTTCGAGGATGACGACATCCAGCATGTCGCCAACCGGGTCGATCCCATTGCCGACGCCGAAGTGGTCGAGACCGAGTTGATGCTGTCCGATCTCGAAAGCCTCGAAAAGCGCGTGCCGGCGGCTGCCAAGCGCGGCGCGGCCGGTGACAAGGAAGCCAAAGCGATGGCGAGCGTGCTCGGCCAGGCGCTCGAACTGCTGCGCGAGGGCAAGCCTGCGCGCCTGACTGTTCCGGCCGACGAGGAGGAGGAGCGGCTGTTCAAGCAGGCCCAGCTGCTCACCGCCAAGCCGGTGCTCTATGTCTGCAACGTCGCCGAAGAGGACGCGGCGGAAGGCAACGAACTGTCCGCCAAGGTGTTTGCCAAGGCGGCGGCGGAAGGGGCCGAAGCCGTGGTCGTCTCGGCAGCGATCGAGGCCGATCTGGTCACCATGCCGGTCGAAGACCGGGGCGAATTTTTGGAAGCGCTTGGCCTCACCGAAAGCGGCCTCGCCCGCGTGATCCGCGCCGGCTACAAGCTGCTGGGGCTCAAGACCTTCTTCACCGTCGGTCCCAAGGAAGCGCGCGCGTGGACGTTCCACGATGGCGCCAGGGCTCCGCAGGCGGCGGGCGAGATCCACACCGATTTCGAACGCGGCTTCATCCGGGCCGAGACCATCGCCTATGACGACTACGTCGCATTGGGCGGCGAGGCGGGGGCAAAGGAAGCGGGCAAGCTGCGGCAGGAAGGCAAGGAATACGTGGTGCAGGACGGCGACATCCTGCTGTTCAAGTTCAATGTCTGAAGCCCATCGTCGCACAATTGTCGCGTGCCGCTCATAGGAACCCCGCCATGCGCCGTATCCTGATCCTGCTCGCCTGCCTGCTGCTGCCGCTTCCTGCGGCAGCGCAGGACCAGCCCAAACCCGTCACCGTGCTGGTCGGGATCGACGGGTTCCGCCCCGATTACCTCGACCGCGGCGTCACCCCGCGCCTGAGCGCGCTGGCGGCAGACGGCGCGAGCGGGGCCGCGCGGCCGAGCTTTCCGACCAAGACCTTCCCCAACCACTATGCCATCGTCACCGGCAAGGTGCCGGATCATAACGGCATCGTCGGCAATTCGATGATCGATCCGCGCCGTCCGGGGGTGATCTTCAGCATGGGCAATGCCCGGCAGGCGCTCGACCCGTTCTGGTGGGACGAGGCCGAGCCGGTCTGGGTCACCGCCGAGCGCGCCGGGATCCGCACCGCAACCGTGTTCTGGCCCGGCAGCGAAGTGGCGATCCAGGGCGTGCGCCCCAGCGACTGGCTGCGGTTCGACCAGAATGTCGGCAATGTGCAGCGGGTCAATACCCTGCTCGACTGGCTGCGCCGCCCGGCGGCGATCCGCCCAAGGTTCGCCACGCTCTACTTCGACACGGTCGACACGGCGGGCCACCGCTTCGGTCCCGACAGTGACGAGGTGAACGCAGCGGTGGCCGAGGTCGACGCACGGATCGGCGAACTGGTGGACGGGGCCGCGGCGATGGGCGTGCCGCTCAACCTCGTGATCGTCGCCGACCACGGGATGCGGCAGGTCGACGAGGCCCGCGTGATCCAGTTGGACGCGGTGATCGACCGGGCCAGCTACATCGCGGTCGAAGCCGGGCCTTACGCCGCGATCGAGCCGGTGACCGGCACCGACGACCGTGTCGCCGCCGCGCTGCTGGTGCCGCATGAACACATGACCTGCACCCGCAAGGCCGACCTGCCTGCGCGCCTGCGTTACGGCACCCACCCGCGCGTGGCGGCGATCATCTGCATCGCCGAACCCGGCTGGACGATCCTGTCGGGCGAACCCACCTATCCCGTCAGCGGCGGCGCGCATGGTTACGACAATGCCGATCCCGAGATGCTGGCGCTGTTCGTCGCCCACGGTCCCGCCTTTGCGCAAGGGGCGCGGCTGGCGACGTTCGACAACGTCGCGGTTGCCGCCCTGCTGCGCGCGGCACTGGGACTGCCGCAAGATGTCGAGGCGGATGGCAAGCTTGCCGACGTGAGCGACGCGCTGCGGCGTTGACGCGGCGCGTCCCGTCCGTCTCATTCATCCCGGAATACGCTGAACGCTTCTGGAACCACGGCAGACTCCCCCGAGGATGGGACACCCCTCGCCCCGCTTTCGTTGAAGAGCGATAGCACATGAGGGAGGTGGCTGGATGACGAGCAAGACCGAACAATTCAAAGGACTGGTACGGGTCGGCTATTTCAGCCGGGCGGTGCTCTACATCGTGCTCGGCGTGATTGCGCTCACCAGCATGGGCAGCGTTGGCGAGGGCACCGACGGCATTTTCGAGGCGGTCGAGGAGCTTCCGGGCGGCACCGCGCTGCTGTGGGTGCTGGTGGTGGGCCTTGCCGCCTATTCCCTGTTCCGCTTTGCCTCCCCGCTGCTGGATGTCGAGAACAATGGCTCGGATGCCAAGGGCTGGGCCATGCGCATCGGTCATGCGGGAAGCGGAATCGCCCATGTCGCGCTCGCCTGGACCGCGTTCCAGTTCGCCACCGGCGCGCCGTCCTCGGGCGGCGACGGCGCTTCGGATGCCGCCGCGGGTGTGCTTTCGATCGAATTCGGCGACATGGTGATCGGGATCCTCGGCGCAGCGTTCTTCCTGGCCGCGCTGGCGCAGGCGCAAAAGGCCATCAGCGGCAAGTTCATGCAGCGCATTTCCCCTGCCGCGCCCGACGCGACGCGGTGGCTTGGCGGGGCTGGTTTTCTTGCCCGCGCGGTGGTGTTCGTGGTGATCGGCTGGTCACTGATCGAGACAGGATTTTTCGCCAGCGGCGCGGGCAACGTCAAGACCTTGGGCAGTGCGGTCACTTCGCTGGCGGATACCGGCTGGCTGTTCACCGTGACGGCGGCAGGTCTGCTGTTGTTCGGGCTGTTCAGCCTGATCCTTGCACGGTACCGGATCATCCCGGACCTCGATCCCAGCGGGAAGGTGCCGTCGTTCCGGGCGTGAGTGGGCGCGGAGTCCGGCTGTTGGAGACACATGAGACACTGTCCAGAACGCGAAAACCCGCAGCCCGCGGCGGCAAGCGGCGACCTGCGCGAAATGAATGAAAGGCGGGCACTGTCCATGCCTCCATCGTAATGCGACGGGCAGCCGGTAGGAAAGGACGGCGACCGCGCCCGTACGGCAGCCTCAATGCCGCCCGAACAGCTTTTCGACATCCTCCATGCTCAGCTTCACCCATGTCGGCCGCCCGTGATTGCACTGGCCCGAGCGCGGGGTTGCTTCCATCTCGCGCAGCAGCGCGTTCATCTCGGCGACGCTGAGCGTGCGCCCGGCGCGGACCGAGCCGTGGCAGGCCATCGTCGCCAGCACCAGTTCGAGCCGCTCGGCCAGCAGCAGCGCGCCGCTGTCTTCCTGACTGCCGTGCTTGGCGATGTCGTCGGCAAGGTCGCGCAGCAGCTTCGTGCTGTCCGCGCGCGGCAGTGCAGCGGGGAGCGCGCGGACCAGCATCGCGCCCGGCCCGAAGCGTTCGATCACGAGGCCGAAGCGGGCCAGACCTTCCGCTGCGTCTTCCAACCGGTCGCAATCGACTTCGTCCATCTCGACCACATCGGGGACCAGCAAGGCTTGCGAGCGGCGGTTGGCCTCCCCCGCCCCGGCGGCGCGCAGGCGCTCGAGCACAAGGCGTTCATGGGCGGCGTGCTGATCGACCAGCACGAGGCCATCGGCGGATTCGGCAACGATATAGGTGTTGGCGACCTGTCCGCGCGCAATGCCGAGCGGGTATTGCGCGGCTTGCTCGGGCAAGGGCGCGGCTTCTTCGGCGCGGCCTTGGAGTTGAGAGTAAGCCAACGAAGCTTCGCGCAGCAATAGCCCCTCCCCTTGGGGAGAGGATTTGGGGAGGGGTGTGCCGGGCCAGGCGGAATAGGGCAGACCCCCCATCCCCGACCCTTCCCCCAAGGCGAAGGGAGAAGGGGAAGCGGGCTCCGCCTGCCACCGCTCCATCGCCCCGCGATCCGGCCCCTGCGCAGAACGGCGGTCCCCCGTCCCCAAAGCCTGCCGCAGTCCGCTGACGATGAACCCGCGCACGCCCGCAGAATCGCGGAACCGCACCTCTGTCTTGGCCGGGTGGACATTCACATCGACATCCTGCGGCGGCAGGTCGAGGAACAGCGCCAGCACCGCGTGGCGATCACGGGCGAGCATGTCGGCATAGGCCCCGCGCACCGCGCCCACCAGCAGCCGGTCCTTCACCGGGCGGCCATTGACGAACAGGTACTGATGATCGGCAACGCCGCGGTTGTAGGTCGGCAGGCCCGCCAGCCCGGTCAGCCGCATCACCCCGTGCGGCGTGTCGCGCTCCAGTTCGATCGCGACCGAATTGTCCTTCAGTTCATGCGCGATGATCCGCGCCACGCGGGTGGCGAGCTCCTCCCCCGCTTGCAGGCTCAGCACGGTGCGCTTGCCAGCATCTCCTAAGGTCTCGAACGTGAAGCCGATATCGGCGCGCGCCATCGCGAGCCGTCTTACCACATCGAGGCACGCGGCATATTCGCTGCGGGCGGTGCGCAGGAACTTGCGGCGCGCGGGCACCTTGGCGAACAGTTCCTCGACCCGCACGCGCGTGCCGGGCGGCAGCGCGGCCGGTTCATCCGTCAGCACCACGCCATGATCGATCACTCGCCGCCAGCCTTCGGCCGTCTCTGCCTCGCGGCTTTCGATCGTCAGTCGCGCCACGCTGGCAATCGAGGGCAGGGCCTCCCCGCGAAAGCCCAGCGTCGTTACCAGTTCGATCGCGCCGTCCGGGCCGATCAGCGAATCGGGCAGCTTGGATGTGGCATGGCGCTCCAGCGCCAGCGCCATTGCGCCCCGCCCCATCCCGCAGCCGTCATCGACCACTTCGATCCGCGCCAGCCCGCCATCGGCCAGCACCACCCCGATTCGCGTCGAACCGGCGTCAATCGCGTTTTCGACAAGCTCCTTGAGCGCCGCAGCCGGACGTTCGACCACCTCGCCGGCGGCGATACGGTTGACCAGAGCGGAGGGAAGGCGGCGGATTTCCGGCATTTGTCGCACGCTAACGCGCAGGTGTCGCAAATTCGAGGGGGCACCGGGATTAATCACCGTCGTAGTGGACAAATATTTTGGCCTTTTCCGCAGGGATTCGCTAGGCGCGGTGCGTCATGTCATAACCGGGTCGAAAAGTCCCGTGATCCAGGTTCGGCCATATCGGCGGTACGAGGGGATTGCGAGGCAGTCCCGCCTTCCACGGATCACATAACCAATGGCTTTCCTGTCCAATCTGTTCAAGTTCCGCTCGCACAACATGGCCATCGATCTCGGGACGGCCAACACCCTCGTTTATGTCCAGGATCAGGGCATCGTGCTCAACGAGCCTTCGGTGGTCGCGATCGAGACCATCAACGGGATCAAGCGGGTCAAGGCCGTGGGCGACGATGCCAAGATGATGATGGGCAAGACCCCCGACAGCATCGAAGCCATCCGCCCGCTGCGTGACGGGGTGATCGCCGACATCGAAGTCGCCGAGCAGATGATCAAGTATTTCATCCAGAAGGTCCACGGCAAGAAAAGCCTGTTCCGCTACCCTGAAATCGTGATTTGCGTGCCGTCGGGTTCGACCTCGGTCGAAAAGCGCGCGATCCGCGATGCGGCCTCGAACGCGGGCGCATCGCAGGTGCACCTGATCCTCGAACCGATGGCGGCCGCGATCGGCGCCGATATGCCGGTGACCGAGCCGGTCGGCTCGATGGTGGTCGATATCGGCGGCGGCACGACCGAAGTCGCGGTGCTCAGCTTGCGCGGACTGGCCTACACCACCTCGGTGCGGACCGGTGGCGACAAGATGGACGAAGCGATCGTCAGCTATGTCCGCCGCCACCACAACCTCCTGATCGGGGATGCGACCGCCGAACGGATCAAGAAGGATTACGGCATCGCGGTGATCCCCGAAGACGGGATCGGCGAGATCATCACGCTGAAGGGCCGCGATCTCGTCAATGGCGTGCCCAAGGAAATCACCATCAATCAGGCCCATGTCGCCGAAGCGCTGTCCGAACCGATCGGCGCGATTGTCGAAGGCGTGCGCATCGCGCTCGAAAACACTGCGCCCGAACTGGCCGCCGACATTGTCGATCAGGGCATCGTCCTGACCGGCGGCGGCGCGCTGATCCGGCGGCTGGACGAGCACCTGCGCGAAGAAACCGGCCTGCCGGTCTCGGTCGCCGAGGATCCGCTCACCTGCGTCGCGCTCGGCACCGGACGGGCAATGGAAGATCCGATCTATCGCGGCGTGCTGATGACCGCCTGATCTGGCATGGCCGGGGCCCGGGACCCGGCAGAAGGGACATCGAGCGATGGCGCCCCCCTCCTCGCGCCGATCGGGCTTTTCCAGGAAGGCGCAGTTTTCGGTTTTTACCGGCTATCTGCTGGCGGGGACCGGTGCGCTTGTCGGACTGGCCCTGCTGATGCTGTCGTTGTGGCAGCCCGACGCCTTCGCGCCCGTGCGCGGTGTTGCGGGCGATGTCGTTGCGCCGGCGGGCGAAGTGACGGCGGCCGGGCGCAGCGGCTCGCAAAGCCTGTGGGGCACGTTGACCGGGTATTTTCGTGCGGGCAGCCAGAATGCCGACTTGCGCCGTGACATCGAATTGATCCGCATCCGCCTAGCCGAAGCCGATGCGGTCGAGGCCGAGAACCGCCGACTGAAGAGCCTGCTGGGCCTGCGCGAGGCCGAGCAACCGCCGGTCGCGGTCACGCGGCTGGTCGGCTCCACTGCCGCAGGCGCACGGCGGATCGCCATTGTCGGAGCCGGGCGCATCCACGGGGTCGAGCCGGGAATGCCGGTGATCTCCGAGCGCGGGGTGGTCGGCCGGGTGCTCGAGACCGGACGGCATTCGGCGCGGGTACTGCTGCTGACCGACAGCGAGAGCGTGCTGCCGGTGCGCCGCGCCAAGGATGACGTGGTCGCCTTTGCCGAAGGGCGCGGTGACGGCTTGCTGCGGGTGCGGCTGATCAATCTCGGGATCAATCCGCTGAAGGTCGGCGACCTGCTGGTCACGAGCGGCGCGGGCGGGTTCTACCGGCCCGGCGTGGCGGTGGCGCTGGTCGACAGGGTGACCGCTGATGGCGCCATCGCGCGGCTGGTGGCCGAACCATCGGCGACCAATTACGTCGCGATCGAGCCGGTGTACCAACGCGCCGCGATCGAGACCCTTGCCCAGCCTGGCAGCAACACGCTTCCTGCCGCCGATGAAACAATCGCCGAACCCGCCGCCGCAGCGATCGACGCCGCCAACGCGGCGGCCGATTGATGGAGCAGCTCAACCCCCGTTCGCGCTCGGATCTCTATGGCAGCCGGATCAACCGCGACCACTCGCCGTGGCGCTTGCGCAGCGTGCCTTATCTGACGATCATGCTCGGCTCGTTGCTGCCGGTGTTCGTGATTGCCGGCCTGATGCCGCTGATGCCGCCGCTGGGCTATCTGATGCTGTTGGGCTGGCGCATGGTTCGGCCCGGACTGCTGCCGTTATGGGCCGGCGCGCCGCTGGGGGCGTTCGACGATCTGTTGAGCGGCCAGCCCTTCGGCAGCGCGATCCTGCTGTGGTCGCTCACCATGATCGCGATCGAGCTGATCGAAGCGCGCTTTCCCTGGCGCGGGTTCTGGCAGGACTGGGCCACCGCGACTTTGGCGACCCTGCAATACCTCGTCATCGCTCTGGCGGTGTCCGGCGCGCCGATCACGCTGGAAATGCTGAAGGTGACCATCCCGCAGGCCTTGTTGTCGGTGCTGCTCTATCCGATATTGGCGCGCATGGTCGCTCGTCTTGATCGCTTTCGGCTTGCCCGGACACGGAGGATCGGGTGAGAAACCTTTTGTCGCGCGGACCCGGCGGTGCGCGCCCGGCACGGGTGACGAGTGCGTCGATCCTGCGCCAGACCTTCGAGCGTCGCAGCCTGCTGATCGGCACCGTGCAGGGCGGCATCGGCGTACTGCTGGCCGCGCGGATGGGCTACCTCGCGATTGCCGAGAACGAGAAGTATCGGCTCGAATCCGAAAGCAACCGGGTCAACCTCACGCTCATCCCTCCGCGCCGGGGCTGGATACTCGACCGCAACGGTGCGCCGCTGGCGTCGAATCGCGCCGATTTCCGGGTCGACATCATCCCCGAACGCCTCGTCAATGCCGACCGCACCATCGACCAGCTGGCCGAGCTGCTGGCACTTGATGCCACCCGCATTGCCGATCTCAAGGACGAGGTCGCCAACTCGCGCGGGTTTCAGCCGATCGAGGTTGCCAGCCGGCTTGACTATGAACAATTCGCTGCCCTGAGCGTGCGGCTCCCCGATCTGCAAGGGGTGGTCCCGCAGCGCGGTTTTTCGCGTTTCTACCCCACCGCGTCGAGCGTCGGCCACCTGATCGGCTATGTCGGCCCGGCCTCAGCCGAGGAATACGAAAAGGATCCCAATCCAATCCTGATCACGCCGGGTTACAAGATCGGCAAGGACGGGCTGGAGCAGCAGTTCGAGAAGGAATTGCGCGGCGTCCCCGGTGCGCGGCGGGTCGAGGTCACGGCAAGGGGCCGGATCGTGCGCGATCTGGAGACTCGCGAGGATATCCAGGGCAAGCCGGTCCGGCTCACCATCGACGGTCCGTTGCAGGATTACGCCGCGCGCCGCATCGGCCTGGAAAGCGGGTCGGTGGTGGTGATGGACTGCATCACCGGCGACTTGATGTGCATGGCTTCGATGCCGAGCTTCGATCCCAACAGCTTTTCCGACGGGATCGGCAGCGTCGAAT